>NZ_JBATWY010000243.1:0-12373 GCF_049672945.1 Haloferula sp.
GTCAGGCGGGGGATGTTGCCTGCATCCATGGAAGAGGCGGCGAAGGCGAGTTCCAGGATGGCATCGATATCGAATTTTTCACTCTGAACGTAGTCGGCGATGGCACCACCCTTGCCCACGGTGTCGAAGAGTGGCTCGGGAACCAGACCGGTGTCGGTGACGTCCTTCATGGTCTGCATCAGCCGGCTGCGCATTGCTGTGAGTTTTTCCGCATGAGCGGGATCGGTGGCCAGGTTATTAACTTCCCATGGATCGGCCGAGAGATCGAAGAGTTGCTCGGAAACCTCCGGCGTCTGCCATAAGGCGGCGTGCTCCGGTTTGAGGCTCCCTTCGTCAAAGGCCTTCTTGTATGCGACCCAACCGGGTTGGCCGAACTGGTAGGATGAGTATGGGGCGAGTGGGAGGTGCGGGTTGAAGTTTCTCGTATACTTCCACCGCCCATCGGTCAGGCCTCGACGGAAGCCGTAGTATTCATCGAAACGGTCTGCGTAGAGGAATTCCATTTCGTCGTCGTCGGGTTCGACTCGGGCCTTTCCTAGCAGTGCACGACCTTGCATCTGCTTGGGGATTTCCGCACCAGCAAGTGAAAGCAGGGTGGGTGAAAAATCGACAAAGGAGATCGGTTCGGTGACGCGTTCACCGGGGCTAAAAGGCGTGAGGTGTCTGAATTTTTCCGGAACACGGATGACTATCGGCACCTTGACGCCTGTTTGTTCGAGATAGCGTTTTCCGCGTGGGAGGACTCCGCCATGGTCCGAGGAATAGATGACGATGGTGTCTTCGGCCAAGCCCGCTTTTTCGAGTTGGTCGAGGATTTTTCCGACATCAGTATCCATTGCTGTGATGCGATCGTGATAGCGGGCGTAGTCCTTGCGGATTTCCGGGAGGTCGGGAAGATAGGGAGGGAGGTTGATTTCCTCGGGCTTCAGGCGCTTGGGCTCGGATGCTTTGCTTGCGAAGAGCGAGCTTTCGTGCGAAACCCCGACGCTCAAAAATGAAAAGGGTCGGTCCCGAAAAACGAGGGTTCAGTTAGCTGGGCTGAGTTCCTTGGCGGGTTTGACTGACGATGTCAGCTTCTTGCGGTCCTTGGCGAGGGCGCGGAAGTCGCATTTGACCTGGAGGCCGTGCCAGAAGTCGTCGGATTGGACGAAGAAGGCACCGAAGCGGATCGACATGGTGGGGGTGATGGAGCGCTTGCCGTGGACGATTTCATTGATGGCACGGGGAGCGACGCCGATCGCGCGGGCCATGGCGTCGGGTTTCGAGATGACGAACCTTTGTTTTCCGATCCCTTTGACATGAAGCGCTAGGGGATCGGCAGGGTGTTCTTGGGATGGTTGGCGATGAGACCTTTGTCAAAGGTGGCAAGTCGGCCCTTCTTACGTCTGCTCAGCTCGATGAGCCAGGCGTCGGTGATTTGGCGATGCCCTTGGAT
Organism: Haloferula sp.; assembly: GCF_049672945.1. Taxonomy (NCBI): domain Bacteria; kingdom Pseudomonadati; phylum Verrucomicrobiota; class Verrucomicrobiia; order Verrucomicrobiales; family Verrucomicrobiaceae; genus Haloferula; species Haloferula sp. The sequence continues at coordinate 1,436 of NZ_JBATWY010000243.1, forward strand.
TGGGCGTGGCGAAAGTTCTTGATAGCCGAAGTTGTCGTCCCAGAACTGATGCTTGGGATGGGAAAGGATGCTTTCGAGAGTTTGCCAAGCGGCAGCCGAAGATGGGTCGCTGGCGAATTGCATATGGAGACGGAGGAGGGCTCCTTGAGTGACAGGGCAAGTGGCGAAGGATGACTTTGCTTTCGAGAACCAGAGATCAGCCCGCTGGTGGTGGACGTGTGTGTCGAGAACGAGAGCGAGAAGAACGTTGGCGTCGAGAAGAAGGGTCATGGGTTCTCAGAAAGGAAGTCAGCAACGTCGGTTGATGTGACAGTCTGCTTGCCTGGGACACGAGTGAAACCCGAGCGGGTGGTTTTCTTCGGAGCGGAGTCTTGGGAAGAGGGAAGCTGCCGCTTGAGGAGGCGGTTGATGGCTTTACTGATCGAAATGTCTTCCTCCCGCGCCAAAGACTTGGCGAGGCGGTAGTTCTCTTCTTCGAGATTGACGGAAAGTCTCACAAAGGAAATTTGGTGCAGTGGTGCGATGGTGTCAAGATAAGACTAGGATCTCAGGTCGACCTGTGGGGTGCTGGGGATCAATCTTAATTCTGTCAAGTTTTGCACCCTTGTGCCGGTTTCCCCGCTGGCGAACCCTTGAATTTCGAACCCAAGCCCTTTCATGGAACCGCGCTTCTTGGCGTCGGGTTTGGTGGAGTTGAGATCGAGGTGCGGGTGTTAGGCGGGTGGATCATCGACCGGATCGTGAAGGGTGAATGCTCGAAAAACGGGACCGACCCCTTTGACGAAAAACGGGACCGACCCCTTTGACACGCTTCTATAGCAGTCAATTCCGACAAAGCGAAGTAACCCATGTCCCGTAACACAAGGTCGCCTTTGCCGATTTCGGTGATAAGGTCCTTGCCGATGGTCTTGTCTTGCTCGGTGGCGAGATGAAGCGAATGGGAGATGACTTCGTTAGAAAGGAGGTCATAAGCGAGATTGATTTTCACTCCGGCAGTAGCCCCGTGATGGTTGCCGTGGGCGGGAAATACTTCAGCGTTGCCCTTGGGCATGACTTGTCCAGAAGCGTCCTCAATGATCACCCGGCGGATGACACTTTTCTTAAGCAATACGGCGGAGGTTTTGAAACGCTGGTGCGTCAGATCGAGGAGGACGCTCATCATGAATGAGGTCGAAGCAATGCTGAAGCGTTGGTGGAGGGATTGACGGGCCATGGACTTGTTGACGCGATCCTTGAGGCTGATGACGAGTTGATTGAGTGAGGCCTTGCCGGTGACTACGGAACTCATGAGAGTGAGTAGAAAAGCGGCGGGCGTGAATCGCTTCGACTTTCTAACAACCATCCCGGTTTGAGTTGCGATGAGATCGAGATCAGGCAGAATCGGCTTTGAGCGGTCGGTGAGTGAGGTCTTCCAAGACATACCGAGCTTGCCGGCTCGCTCACCTTGTCAACTCTTTTTCTGAATTAACTTCACTTTAAATCACTGTTAACCAATGCATTACGCCTTAAGCTGACGCGAATGGGCTTCAGCCCGCTACCCACTAAATTCTCAGATGTCCCTAAAAATTTGCAACTTTATCCATATTCGCCATAACCTTAGATCTACAACATAATGACTCGCTACATTTCTTCCATTCATTTCACTAAGAGACTTTCCTTAGTTCTATCTTGGTTCATTTTTACTAATGTTAGTTCTTTTGCTGCAGATGAGAGCAAGCCAGATATTGTCGTCATTTTAGCCGACGACATGGGCTATTCTGATCTAGGTTGTATGGGCTCTGAAATCAAAACACCAAATCTCGATACACTGGCAAAAGAAGGTTTGCGATTTATCCAATTTTATAACTCCATGCGCTGTGTTCCCACCCGCTCCTCACTTCTCACCGGACTCTATCACCACCAAGCGGGACTCGGCGGTTGGGTCACGCGGAGCGAGCGCCCAGGATACCTAGGCCACCTTTCAGAAAACTCTGTGACGATAGCAGAAGTGCTGCGCGATAAAGGCTATCACACTGCGATGGCTGGCAAGTGGCATGTGACGCCCTATGATTATTCGGATAAACCAGATCTCCACCGCGCGAGTTGGCCGTTGCAGCGCGGTTTTGATCAGTTTTTTGGAACTCTCGCCGGTGGTGGAAATTACTATAATCCCAAGAGCCTGATGCGTGGTAACGAGTTCATTCAAGTTGATGAGCATTTTTATTACACGCATGCCATCAGCGACGGGGCCGCAACATTCATCGATCAAGCACCCAAAGAAAAACCCCTTTTTCTCTACATCGCACACGTCGCCCCGCACTGGCCTTTACACGCATTGCCAGAAGATATTGCTAAATATGAAGGCGTGTATGACGTCGGTTGGGATAGCATACGCGAAACCCGCCACGCCCGTATGAAAGAAATCGGTATCCTCGCGCCGGATACACCTCTCAGCCCACGTGATCCGAAAGTCCGTGCATGGAAAGACGCTCCGCATAAAGAATGGGAGGCGCGTCGCATGGCCACTTACGCGGCGCAGATCGACAGCATGGATCAGGGCATTGGTAGCGTCATCGAGGCACTCAAACGACGTGGCCGGTTTGATAATACTGTCATCTTTTTCCTATCTGATAATGGCTCCAGCGATGAGGTTATCAATGGCGAGAACACGCGCCACGGAACATTCGCGCAAGGAGGCACACGGCCCGATGTCATGCCCGGTAGCAAAGATACCTATGCATCTGGAGGAAAGGGCTGGGCGAATGCATCGAACACACCATTCCGCCAATACAAAAAATGGACTCAGGAGGGAGGCATCGCCACCCCACTTATTGTTCACTGGCCGAAAGGCATCACCGCAAAAGGAAAGATCCGCCACCAAGTCGGCCATGTCATCGACATCATGGCCACCGCCATTGATCTCGCCGGAGCCACCTATCCATCGGAGCATAACGACCACGAAATTATTTCCCTCGAGGGTATTTCCCTGCGCCCTTCCTTCACCGATCATCCGCTCAAACGCGAAGCCCTCTACTGGGAGCATCAGGGCCAACGCGCCATCCGCAGCGGAGACTGGAAACTCGTCGGTAATCATAAGAACTGGAAACTCTACGATCTCAAAGCCGATCCCATCGAATCCCAAGACCTCAGCGCCAAGCACCCCGACCGCGCCAAATCCATGGCCGCCATGTGGGAAGCATGGGCAAAGCGCAGCCTTGTGAAATAGGTAAGTTATCTAGTATTCCCGAAAGATTAGCACCCATAAAACCTTGTTTTTTAAACAGCGAGTCAACAATGATCAAAATCCAGTCACTAGATTTTTTGACCGAGGAAAACTCCCCATTCTAGGACTGCGCCAGGTGGCCAAACGATTCGCTTATCTAGTGAGAGGGAAAACTTTTGAAGCAATTCTAGCGGAAATAGTTTCTTTTTCGGTGTTGTGGTGAGGGCAGGGATCAACGTATGTTGTAACGCTCCGGAATAATCACGGGAAATCGGGTATGTTCGAATTCGCGCTAATCTCGGGGGGTATCGCAGCGGGACTCGTTCGGAATGTGATGAGAATCCGCATGGCAGGCTGACGGAGCGCAGGGCTTTGAGCCGGAGGCGAAAAGACCGGAGCGGAGGCAGCCTGCCATGCGGCGGCGCGACCGGGGGGGGCGGATTGTTGGTGCCATGCTTGCGGCTTGGCGGTGGTGGCGGTTTGCTTTGAATCTCGCCCGTGCAAATTCACGCAGAAGCCTTGGCCGGAGAATCGCGCCCCTGCGCGCCGGAGAATCGCGCCCCTGCGCGCCGGAGAATTGTGCCCGGTGTGCCGGCAAGCAGAAGCTTCACAAGCACCGTACCTATCAGCGCAACGCCAACCCCACAGGTGAAGACACCGTAACGGTGTCTTGTTTCGTCTGCCCGCGCTGCAACCTGCACGTCAGCATCATCCCGGCGGGAATGCTCCCCTACCGCAGCCTTCCAGTCGGGAGCCTGGAGGCACACCTCGACTCCCGCCACGGGCTGGCCCGGCCAGTGGCGGGCGGAGGCGCGAGGCCTCCGCCCGCCTCCGAAGTGGAGCGCGGTTGCCTTGAGCGGGCCGAGAAAAAGCTGCTCGGGCGCATGACGTTCCTCTGCGGATGCCTGGGCCAAATGCTGCCGGTGTTAGATTACAATGACCTCGGTAGCTTTTGGCGAGCGCTGCGCATGATTGGCAGGCTCGGGGAAATCCTCCTGCATCTTGCCTCGGAGTTCAAGACCTCGCTGCTGGCCTGCTACCGCAGTTTGAAACCGCGTTGGGAGCGTAAGGATGCTCCCGCCTGAGATTTGACAATCTCTGGCTGGGCACCCCACAAAACCGTTGGTTTGGACTTCGCCCGGGACCGCCGAAGGCTCACCGCGTCATGCCAAACGACGCCCCTGACCCCAAATCCGCCCTCGCGCTGCTGCGTTTCGAGGTCATCTGCCACCTCAAAGCCCTCCATCAAGAAGGCATTCCGCTCGCCGAGTGCCTGCGGAGCGCTTCCTCGCGCCCATGGCCCGAGCCCGATGGCCACTACTACTCATACCGGACTTTGGAAACCTGGTGGTATGACTACGCCAAGAGCGGCTACACCGGACTCACCGGCAAATCCTCCCGCGCCGACGCCGGAAAAAGCCGCTCCATCGACAAGGAAACCGGCGAATGGCTCCTCATGAAAATCCAGGAAAACCCCAACACTCCGCTGCAAGTCCTCCACCGCCACTGGCAACAGCACGGCCACCAACTCCCATCCATCAGCTCCCTTTACCGCTTCCTCAAAATCCACGGCTACGACCGTCGCACCCTGCGTGCGGGACGACTCGAAAGCGGACCGCAAAAAGCCTTCGAAGCCCCCGCGCCCAACGATCTCTGGATGGTCGACTTCGCCACCGGACCCACCCTGCGCACCCCGGAAGGCAAAGCCATCACCACCCAGCTCTGCGTCATTCTCGATGACCACAGCCGCCTCATCACCCACGCCGCCTACTATCTCACAGGCGACACCATCACCTTCCTCCAAAGCCTCAGACAAGCCGTCCTGCGCCGCGGCCTGCCCCACAAACTCTACACCGACCAAGGCAAACCCTTCATCAGCCACCACACCCGCATCGTCTGCGCCAACCTCGGCATCCGCCTGCTCCACGCCAAGCCCTATCACGCCTGGTCCAAAGGCAAAGTCGAGCGCCTCATTCGCACCATCCAGCAAGACTTCGAAGCCACCCTGCGTCTCGAAAAGCAAAGCGTCCACAGCCTGGCAGAACTCAACACCGCCTTCTCCCGCTGGATCGAAACCCTCTATCACCTTCGCACCCACAGCTCCACCGGCATGACTCCCCACCAACGCTTCACCAGCGGCGCCCACCCCCTGCGCCACATCGAAGAGCCCGATAAAATCGACCCCCTCTTCTACACCCGCAGCGAGCGCGTCGTGCGCAAGGACGGCACCGTCACCCTCGGCAAAACCCTCTACGAAGTCCACCTCTCACTACGCGCCCTCAAGATCGAACTGCGCTACAACCCGCATCTCTTGGATCGCATCGAAGTCTGGCACAAAGGCTCCTTCCAAGGCCTCGCCACCAAAGCCGACCTCCACCTCAACAGCCAAACCTACAACCGCAGTCACAACTATGAACGCCCCAACTGACACCCTCATCACCACCACGCCCATCGAAGATCATCTCCGCGCCTGGGGCCTGCGCCACGCACCCTTCAGCCCCGATGAGAAAACCCCCGCCATTTTCCCCGCAACCCATCACCGCGAGGCCCATGACCTGCTCGACAGCACCGCCGCCCTGCGCGGCGTCATGCTCCTCACCGGAGCCTCCGGCAGCGGAAAATCCACCCTCATTAAAAACTGGATGCGCACCCTCGAACCCAAGCGCCACCTGCCCCTGCTCATCACCCAGTCCTCGCTCTCCGCGAGCGGCGTATTGGAAATCCTTCTAGCCAAACTCGGCGAGCGCCCCCGTTTCAAACGCAGCGCCAGCCTCATCCTGCTGGAAAAACATCTCGCCGACATCGACCCGGTCACCCTCGTCCTCATCCTCGACGACGCCCAAAACTACCCCGCCCCCGCCTTGGAGGAAATCCGCATGCTGTTAGGAACAGGAGGTCGTCAGCGCAGTGCCTTCGCCCTCATCCTGGCGGGCGACGAATACCTCCTTGGCAGCCTGCGCCTCTCCGTCCAGCGCGCCCTCTTCACCCGCATCAGCGCAACCGCCGTACTCGCCCCACTGATCCGGGAGGACATCGCCCCCTACCTCAACTGGCAAGTCAGTCGTGCCGGTCTCGAACGCGACATCTTCGAACCCGCCGCCATTGATCTGCTGGCCGAAGCCAGCCAAGGCAATCCCCGCACCCTCAACCTCCTTGCGCAAGCCGCCTGGCTTGCCGCCGCCCGCAGAGCCGCCACCACCATCCATCCAGACCACGTCCACAGCGCCCTGAGCCAAGTCCCCGCCGCCAACGCCAAAAGCACCAACCCCTGAAAAAGACCGGGCTCCGCTGTCCTGGCCCTCCGGGCCACCCGCAGAGCCCGTTCTTTTGCCCCTATCTCCCGCGCCCAAATCGAAAACATCCCCTCCGACCCCGCAAAACCACCAGTCATCTCCACAAATTATCACGGTCAAATCACCCGCGATTAACGCGACGCGCTACACGAATGGGGAAGCTCCGAAAATCCTACCTACTTCTTGGCCAGTTAGGGAGAATTCCGATTGCCAATCACCTAGAACCATCACGCGGAAGGCAAAGCCGACTCCAGCGGCAAGAAGGGAAAGAAAGCTAGCCCAGAAGATCAGGCTTTTATCGGTTTCGCTAATTTGATTCGTTGCTGTCATGGGTTGTCTATGTGCGTGTGGGAAGTACAGATATCCTTGCTGTTTGGCAAGAAAACGGATTTATAACTTTTTGCTAAGTATCCGCGAAACGTATAATTAGGGGAAGTTGCGCTTTTTTTGGGATGAAGAGCTATGGGAATACTGGCTTAGTCTCGGAAACGGTTCCGATCGTTCCGCCGTTAGTTTTTCAGGGAATTGAGCGTGTAGTAGAAGTCTCGGTTTGCCAGCGGTTTTCCGTTAGCTGACTTGAGGCCCTTGATGGTGATTTGATAGACGCGAAGTGGCTGTAGGCTCTCAGCTTTTAGAAAAATGGAGTTTTCATCGATTTTTTCGGCGGAAACTTTTTCCTTTCTTTTATCAAGCATGGGGCCGCCATATTGCCACGTGGATTCATAGCGGAAGGAGCTTAGCTCATATTTCGCTTGGTTAACATTGGCAGGTGGTAAGGTGAAGCGGAGGTCGAACCCGTCTTTCTGTAGGGTGATTGCTTTTACATCGAAGGGGGTGATTCCTTGCCAGGTGGTGCGCTGTAGACCTTCGCCCAGTTTTCCCCAGCCGCGGATGGTGTGGCCGGTGTAGAGTGTTTTCCCATCTGCGGTAAATGTGGCGCGGTTTCCGCCAGAAAGGAGGCCTTTGCCATTGATGAAATGCGTGCAGGAGCCTTGAAATTTCCCATTCACCTCATCGAGCATGATTCGGGTGATACGTGGGCTATTGTTGTCAGGGATTAGGATTTGCCCGGTGAAAGGACCGAAGCCATCGGGGATTTCTATCGGCTCGCTGGCGGAGCGATTCATTTGCTGGTATGGAATAAGTACCGCGGGGCGGGTGCGCATTTCGTTAATTTCTTTTAATGGCATTTTCAGTGGATCCTTGCCTTTAGGCCATTTCGGGTCCCAGACGAGACTCGAAGGGTGGCCGTAGAAATGATCTTTCTGCACGTGATAAAGTGGTGTGGTGGCGCGCCAGTCTCCCTGATTGTCGGTGGCCCAGATGTTTCCCCTTGAGTCCCTCATGATGCCATTGTGCATGCGGAAACCTTTGGCAAATGGGCTGACTTCCCCGTCTTTGGAATAGTGCATGACCCAGCCTTTCCATTGTACGCTGGAGTAGTTTCGCCCGCGGCGGCCGATCTTGGAGTATTCGCCCCGGACGTGGTGAAAGGTGGGGCCATTGTAGGAGGCGGTGCCTACAGCGATGTAGTAGCCGCCTTGCCCATCTGGGCAGATTTCGTTGGTCTCGTGATAATTTCCGCTCACTCCCCATGCATCGGTCAGTGTCCGGTAGGAGTCAGCTACGCCATCTCTATCACTGTCTTTTACTTCTGTGAGTTCGGGCATTTGGCTGATGACGATGTGCCCGGGGGCTTTTACCTCGATGCCGCAACCATTGTGGAATCCGGAGGCGAAGTGCTTCCAGGGGAATTTTGTTGGGTCGGTGGTGGGTTTTGCTGTGAGGATGTCATTGCGGCGGAGGACGACGTAAAGAGTGCCTTCCGAGTCGAACTGTATTCCGCCGATTTCTGGTGGTATGCCTTCTGGGAGGCGAATTGTTTCGGTTCGATAGCTTTCCACAGCAGAGGAAATTCCCATGCAGAGGAAAAAAGCAGAGGAGATAAGACCGGCGATGGAAGTAGAGGAAAGAAGCTTTGTCATGTGCTTATTTCTTGATGGATTTGATGTAGATTAGGAGAGCTTGGTATTCGCCGTCCTTGAGCTGGTAGGGAGGCATGTAGTTTTCCGGAAATCCTGCGGCGATCTTTGCGTTGGGAGTTTTGATGGATTCTAAAATGTAGGCGTCGTCTGCCAGCACTGGTGTTTTCGAGCCATTGATCTCTCGCTTTTTCCCATGAAGGTTCAGTAGGCTGGGGCCGTGGCTTAGTGAGCCATCTAGCGAATGACAGGAGCCGCAGGCCATGGCCTCAAAAATCTTTTCTCCGGAGGCGAGGTTGATCCCGCCTGTCAGGAGACTCTTTGCCGGGTTTCCGTTATATTTGCGAATTTTCTCGCCCTGGATGGTGATGAGGATTTCCCGTGGGGAAATTGTTTTTACCTGATGGCCCGGGAGATCGGTGGAGTAGCTTAGCTCAGCTTGGCCGGTGGAGGTGTAGCGGGCCTGGAGTTGATATTCCTTTTCGCCTTTGCTAATTGTGCAGGAAATGGTGTTACCGCCAGCCTGGAGTTCGAAGACGAAATCGTTGCCTTGCTTGTGATGACCGAGGAATTTCGGTGGCTCTGATAAATCTGAAAGGCTGGTACCAGCGAGCTGGATGGGGTGTTTTCCCTTTGCCTGATAAAACATCGTCCCTACCAGATGGGGGACGTAAGCATTGGAGAGCCGAGTTCCCCGCTCCGGGTCTCCCCAGTAGGATTCCATGTCGAGAAATCCTCCTTTCCAAGCGTAGAGCAGGCGGCATTCCGTCGTGTCCCAGCAGTAGGAAAATTCACTACCGTAGTTTACACCTATGGCGGCGGGGAGACCACCGATGGGGGTGTATTGACCGGGAATATCCTTGCCTTGGTTGGGATTGTATTTCGGAGAATTAGCTGCGTCCGAATGGCGTGAGAGAACGGTGGTATCCAAGCCGGGCTCTGGCATAAAGGTACGTAGCAAGAGAGGTCGCTTAGGGGAGCCTAAAGGGCGATTGCTATACGTAATGGGATCTGCACCGCTGCCGTCAGATGCTTCCTTCTGCCCGTGACTGGAGACTACGAAGGCAGTGGTGAGAAAAAGGATTTTCCACTTCATGCTTAGAGGCTTTTGATCTGGCTCTTGAGGTAGGCGAGTGCTTCTGGAGCTTGGGCTTCAAGGTTTTTCCAGCGGCATTCCATAGACATTGTTTGGCGATAGCCGCTTTCTTTGAGCGCGCGGAGGTAGGGGGTGAAATCGAAATTTTCCACGCCAGGTGGAGTGCGCCTAGCTTTTTCAGCAATGTGACAGTGCCGGATATGCTTGATGCAGGTTTTAATATCTTCGGGAGATTCCTCATTCTTGGCCACGTGATAGATGTCACAAACAAGGCCAAGGGAGGGGTGACCTACTTTTTCTATGATGGAGGCCCCTTGCATTTGAGTATTGATGAAGTTGTCCTCTCCGCGATTTAGTGGCTCGATCCAGATTTCTACTTCTTGTGCCGCAGCAAGTGGGGCCATTTTTTTTAAGAGAGAAACAAACTGAACCTCGGCTTCTTCACGCGGGAATTCTTTTGGGATTTTTCGTGATCCTGAGCTACCGAAGACGATGCCCTTAACTCCGAATCGCTTTGCCCGCTGAAAGACGATATCGGCGTATTGGAGGACTGCTTCGTGATCGGCATTTGGGCCGGTGGATTTGAGCTTTGGAGGGATAAATCCATTACAGGCATGAATACGGATCCCCTGCTCGCGCACGTGCTCTAGCATCTCGGCAATCTTCGCCTCAGGAATGTTTGGCTGGAGGATATCCCCCGTTCCTGCCTCGATGTAGGAGTAGCCAAATTTCTTGAGCATAGCGAAGTCGCTATAGTTTGCCCGGACGCCGAAGTCAGAGAGAAATAGCTCATCGGAAATGGGATTAGCCATCGCTTGCTGAGCACCGAAAAGACTTAACAAAGCTCCTCCCGTCAGCTTTCCAAAAGAACGTCGGGAATATGATATCGCGGGCAAACATTTATCCATGCAATTGAGATTACGTCGATAAACGTGGGAATTATACAAATTTTTCAGATTGTCAGAATTTAAGAAGTTCTGGTTGGCAATTAGTAGTGATTTCCGGTCCCTCGTGAGGGGGCGGTTTGATACTTCTTGGATTCCATCAGCTGCGATTGTTTCAATCCGCGAAAAAGAAAATCGGGACATCTGAGGATTTAGTGGGTAGCGGGGTTGAAGTCGAGTGGATTGGGCAGCGTCCGCAGCGGCGCTGAAAGGGGTCGGTCCCGAATGGCACGTGATTAAGGCCGTCCGTCGTTGATTTTCTGTTAGATTTTGCTCCACGAAAAACCCTGCCTCCGGTAGCTTCAGACGTGACTCAAAAAGAACCGTTCCTGACAGGGTTTTCCAAGCACCTTTGTGGCAAAGCAAAGCGCTCCGCGCAAGCCGTTATCTCCGACTTCCGCAAACGTTCCGCACGCCGATC
>NZ_JBATWY010000244.1:0-16815 GCF_049672945.1 Haloferula sp.
GTTTATTGGAATTCGAAAGGAGAAGTGGTTTCCAATTCTGTCGATAAGGGCGGTTGGTCCCTCAAGTTGCCTTCTGGGTGGTCTCTAAGAAGCGACGAGCTTAGTGATTACTGGGGAAGGCACGAAAAATTTCCCAGGAGTTCTAGTCGACTAAGTCTGTTAGGTGGCAACTCGGATTCCGTGATGGAAGATGTTTCCGATGACTCCGACTTTCGGGATTGGCATATTCCCTACACCGCGCCCGCGAAGTATGGGCTGATTAATACGAAGGGAGAGACCTTGGTTGAGCCGACTTGGGACGGGGTGGAAATTCTCTCCCCGGAATGGGTGAAATTCCGTGTGGGTGACAAAGTTGGATTAGTGGATCAGACGGGAACCGTTCGAGTGAAGGCTGAGTGGGATCAGCTTCGGATCCTCACAGTGAATACTGCGACGCTCGCCGAAGATGGGAAAGCCCTGAGTCGTTGGAGGGGAGGGAGGCGATTTCTTTCACCTTGGATTGAAGCCAAGAGTGGGGATGAGACCGTCATTCTTGATTCCGACGGCAAACGCGCCTTACCTGAGAGTCTTGGCGACGTGAAGTATGTCGACTTCTACGGTCCGGATCGGGTGGTGTTTCGGCGTGAAAAGCCAGGTGGCGCTGTGGAATGGATTTTATTCGATCCCAAAAGTGGTAAGGAAGTAGGTTTTCCTAATGCTAAGCGGCTGTACTGGAACTGGCAGAGTGCCGAAAGGGGCTTGCTAATGATAGGGGTGGGAGAGGGTGAGAACCTGGAAAATTTGGAATGGCGACTTACCAATGATAGTGGCCAGGATCTCGGGCATATCATCGTAGGTTCTTATTATGGTTGGGATTTTGATGAGGGTAACATTCTGATCCACAATGAGGATGGATGGCGCCTGATTGACCCGGCAGGAGAACAGATTGGGGAGGGCCCGTGGGAGAGATATCGACCCTTTGCCGAAGGGCGAGCGGCAGTGCAAAAGGAGGCTTTGTGGAGCTTCATCGATTCTGAAGGAAAGGTTATTTCCCCACCTAGATGGAAGGAAGTGAAGTCATTCAAACAAGGAATGGCGGCGGTTCAGAACGAAGATGACGGGCTTTGGGGATTTATCGATGCCGAAGGAAAGACCGTTGTGGATCCGGAGTGGAATGTTGTTTCTGATTTCAAGCAGGGATTTGCGGCAGTACAGAGAGAGAAGGATGGCCTGTGGGGATTCGTTGATACTAATGGCGAGGTTGTCGTAGATTCGATATGGGATGCGGTTTCTGATTTCGAAGATTGGCGGGTGATGGGGCCCGGCAAAAAGGAAGTGCGACCACTTGCACAGGTGGCTCTTGCTGGCACTTGGTGTTTGATTGATGGAGACGGGAACATGGTGGTGGATCCCATTCCCAATGAACGCCGTTCGAGTTTTGGATCAGTCCATGAAAGACTCTCAAGGACTTTGGATGCCCCGATTGGTGATTTTGATCCAGTGGCTTGGAATGCGGCACGTCTGAATCCAATCACGGCATGGGTTGCGAAGCATAATGACAAAGACATCGTCAATGACGGGACTGAGATCGCCAGAAATGACGGGACCCCATTGAAGTGGGGAATTAGGGCCAACGAATGGTGGCTCGTGGATGACACGGGAAAAGTAATGACCGGTCCTTGGGGGCGGCCTTGGTATGATTCACGGGGTGATGAATTTGCTGATGGAGCACTTCCAATCAGAACATCTGAAGGTGAGTATGGACTGGTCCGAATCGCAGACAGTCCTCCTCACGATTTGCGGATCATTGAGCCTAGCTTAGACAGGATAGCTTGGGTGGCTAATGGAGTTGCGGCTGCTTGGTCTGATTCCGTCAAGGGTGGAGGAGGGAAGGCTGAAGGAGGCTTGATCAATGCTCGTGGCGATTGGGTTTTTCAAGATAACGAAAGGGTCCGTGTCGCCCGCTTCGGGACGAACAGTGATAAGATTACACCGCCGCGGTTCCGTCATGGGCTTGTTGTCACTGAGACCCCTCCGAAATGGGGCTACGCCCGAGTTAACCGGGCAGCAGCCATTAACGAACCTTCAAAGCAAGAGAATCATGGAAACTGATCCAATGATCCGTGGCAGCTGGATGGCTGCCGTATTTTTCCTCGTGCTTGGCGGTTCGTGTTTTGGTCTCACCGCCGAGAAACAGGCTGAGGAGCTATTTGCAAGAGGAGAGGCGGCGGAAACGCGCGGCGATTACGAAACCGCTCTTGTTTGCTGGAAGCTGGCATTGAGGATGATGCCAGAGCATCAGCAATCTTCAGAGAAGATTGAGGGGATCCGAAAGAGGGTTGCTGACGGAGCATTCAAGCCGGGCGTAAAAAGGATAGAGAAGAAACTCAAGAATATCGTGATCCCGGAATTTGGCCTTAGGTATGAGAGGCTTTCCAATTTGCTGAACTACCTAAGCGTTCGATCCAAAGAACTCGATACCGAAGGAGGATCTCCTGAATTTCGGGGCGTCACGTTTCATTTAGAAGGACCCAACCGATGGGTGGCATCAGCGGATTCAGCGATTGCGATCCGTGCATTAGGGCTGCGTGATGTTACGGCGGGAGAGGCATTGGAGTTTCTTTGCAATGCAGGAAATCTTCAGTTTCGGGTTGGAGATGATGGTGTGTTCATCTCCCCCAAAGGTTGGGTGCCTCCTAGCCCGGTTCCCGTGTCGCCGACTGCTCAGCGTGCGGCGACTAAAACTTTCGTCTGGCGAAGTTTGGATGGTAAGGAGCTTGCCGGAGATTATGTGGGCTTGGATGGTGAGGCGGTGGTGGTGAATAGCAGTGGACGGGAGGCTACGCTTCCATTTTCCAGACTCGACGCGGAGAGCATCGCCCAGGCAAAGCGCCTTTCAATTAACGATGATGTGCTGCTTCACTATGACTTCAATGATGGCAGTGGAGGAATCGTGAAGGACCTTTCTAACAAGGGACGCGATGGGAAATTGGTCGGATTTGACAATTTGGCAGCAGGCGCTGGGAATCTTACCCGAAGCAGCGGATGGGCTAGGACCGGCGGGCTGAACTTCGATGGCAAGGATGATCATGTGACGACTCCGCTGGAAGTCGACGAATTCGTTGGTTCATCGTTCACCATCGAAGCGATCGTTACCCACAACGACGTCAAAGACGATTGGAGCCCGATTGTTTCAACAACGGCGTTGAACTACGATGAGCCTGGAGTTGTGCAGCTAGCGAAGCCTAAACCCAGTGGGTGGAATAGCCCGCCCAGCGAACTGCTCTGGCGACTGAATGGATTGATTCCTGAGAAGGTTGGCTTCGGTCGGCCGACTTCCCTGTGTGATGGTTCCTTCCATCACGTGGCCTTGGTTTTTAATCGTGAGGCAGGGGAGGTTAGAGTGTATTTTGATCATCACCTTCTGAGTATAAAATCAGAGGTGGGAGGTGAACTCTTTGGAGGGCAGCAGATTCTAGTTGGCGCTTCGGGCTGGAATGCGTCTGAGCGATGGTTCGGATTGATGGCGGAGCTTCGAATCTCGAAAGCTGCACTTGAACCAGAGTTATTTCTGATGAATCCCAGTCCCGTCGAAACCAAGGCTCCTGTTCCTGTTCATCGGTGGTCGTTCGACGGGGATTTGAGTGACTCGATTGGAGGTGCTCATGGAACTATGGTTGATCCGAGGTCTAGCACCGCATCTTTTATCGATGGACAATTGGATCTTTCGAAGAATAGTGGCGAGAAATCGGCCGACATTACCGAGGATGCTTTTGTTGATTTGCCCAATGGACTGGTTGATAAGATTGATGGCCCGATTGCCTTTGAGTTGTGGTGTAATCCTACCAAGTGGCAGGTCTGGTGTGCGTTCTTTCGATTCGAACGAGGAGTCCTTACTAAGGGTGAATCAACGGCTGCGGGAAGTGCTGGTGACTATGCCGCTATCGGCATTTCCCAGCGGGCAAGAGACAATGACCTCTTCGGCTTTCTGAATATGGGAAGCAAAAGCTGGTTCAGTGACTCTGGATTGGATGTGAATATTGGCGGTGAACGCCACTTTGTGATGATTCTGGATTCGGATGACAAATCTGTGGGGGTCGGGGGGACCCAATTTCTCTATCTTGACGGCTACCTGCTGGCAAAAAGCTCGATGCCGGAGGGGTTCCTCAAGGATTTCCGAGACAACAATAATTGGCTAGGGCGGAGCTCCGGAGGAGATCCAACATTTGTGGGGTTCTACAACGAGTTCCGAATTTACGACAAGGCGTTGACGGCAGCAGAAGTGCTGGCGAGCTACCGGGCTGGGCCGGATGTGGTGTATTCTCGATAGGCGGTGCAAATCTTTGTCTTTTCTGTGAAACCGCAGGCCCAGTGTATCCAAGTAAGAGGTATCACCATGAAAGCGACAACACTCTCCGTCGAAATCCTCCGCTCCAGTATACGAGATACCCTGGAGCACCGGAGTCTCAGTTGGGCTTTCCTGATGCAGATGATTCTGGTGGCAGGATCCATGCACGTCGGAGCTCAGTCCCGCCTGGACGAGGTGCTTGAGGATACGGAACGGATTTCATCGCTTGAGTTCCGGGCATTGACCACGCAGTTTTTGCCGGGAAAAGGTAAGGGTGCGCCGGCTGGGATGGTGGGAGATCTGGGGATCGCGCTGATCTTCGCGCAAAACAACTACTGGACGAGCAACTCATGGAGTGCGGAGGGATACGAGGTGAAGACAGGAGTGCTTGTTGATCGGGAAGGCCGGCTCCCGCAAGTGGCGGCGTATGAGGTTTCAGTTCCGAGATTGGCGGAGCAGTTCTCCTTCTACGCGTCAGGGAGTGATCTGTTTTTCGAATTTCCGGCGGCTGATGACTACGTGGTTTATAGTGCGATTCCGAAAGGAGAGGTGGTTCCTTCGGGAAAAGAGATTCATGACTTCAAGAACCACACGGTGGTAGTGGAGGCGAGGATCGCGGCAGCGGATGTGGTGGTAGGTGGATTCACGAAAATTCCCGGTATGCGGCTGCATGATTTGAAGAGTCCTCGCTTGTTTTTTCACCTGCCGGAATCGGCGAGATACCGTGCTGACACAGCGGTAGCTACTGGAGTTTCTGCCGCAAGGATCTCGCACACAAAGTTGGCTCGGGCCACGGCTTTGAAGATCGACGTGTCAGCGGCGGGTGCCCCTGAGAATTCACACATTGCTGGTCGCCGTCCCGGGGATGCCTATGGGGCGAAGCCAGGACTGAGTAGTTTTGCCAATCTCGACGGGGGAGTTTCCATCGCGTGGAAGGATACGAACGATGGTCGACTTCGGCTTACGACGGTTCGGGCTGATCTCAGCTATGAGACTGTGATTCTTCCGGGTTTGTTAGGCCGCTTCAGTAATGTGGTTCGGGACGGGGTGGGGAACCTTTTCTATGTAAACTACGATGCGGGCAGCAGCCCACAGGTGCAGTTGATTAAGACAGGACCCGATGGAATGCAGCTACTCTCCGTCTCACAGAATACGGCATCTGGTGCACTCAACATCGCGGGCATGTCCGACTATTGGGACAGCGTTAGGCTCTGCCATGCGGCAGGCAAACTGTGTGTGATCTATTCCCGGGGGATGGACAATGGGCATCAGGGTTCGATCATCGTGACTTACGACGCGGGGAATCTGTCGTTGATGCGAAATTACGGCCAGAATTCGAGTCATTCGTTTGACAGCCGGGTGATCCACGATGGCACAGACTTTCTAAACGTCTCACTGGGCGATAATTATCCCCGTGGGTTGATTTTGGATCGGATTCGGACAAGCAGTAAGAAGGGGAAGGTCATCTACACTTACAAGACGCGCCACTACGAGAGCGGTCTGGCATCCAACGACAACCGAACCTATACTGAGGTGGGCGATTTGTTATCCGGAACGGAAGGGCACGGAGTTCTATTTTCATCAGAAGCCAGCACTGACAATGCCCTAGCGACGGGGGCGCTCAATGAAGCGAGGAACATCGGCTATTTGTTGGTGGCACCCGGTTTCGATGCAATGTCGCAAACGGAGTATATGGTGCCGTCCGGGATGATTCTGAGCGAAGGAACGGATTCACCTCCGTTTGGGTTTTATAATTTTGGCGGCGGCTACGTTCGGCAGCAGTACCGGGGAGTCCGGTGGCTGACGAATTACTCCGACAAGGAAACGGAGAACGCCTCGCGGCCAAAGATGGTAGGTCTAGCGGATGGTAGGCGACTGGTGCTTTGGGAAAAGTGGACACCTAACAGCCATGTGGAGACTCAAGGATTGATCATGGACCCGTATGGCCATGTGGAGGTGGAAGCCAGTATTCTCGATGGACTTCGGATCAGTGATGGAGACGGCCTGACGATCAGTGGAACGAGGGTGTTTTCGGTGACGGCAAACGGGAGCGAACTGGAGTGGCAAATCCTCGAATTGGATCAATCACTGGAAGCTCCGATTCAGATCTTGAGCCAGTCGATTGATCGGGTCGCCGGACGGATCGAGATCGGGTTTGTTTCTAAGCCGGGTCGTGGATACCGCTTGGAGACAAGTACGACAATGGTCCGTGGATCTTGGTCGATGGTGGAAGGATCAGCAATGGTCGCAGGCACGGAGTCTTCGCTGATGGCAGGAGCGATCATACCAGGTGAATCGAGCCGATTCTGGCGGGTCGCGGAAATTGATTGATCACTTCAGCACGCTGAGCATGGCCACGCCGAATAGGTAAGGATCGGGATTTGTGGGGGTGCGAGGGTGGGTGAGTTTGCCGGTTTTTGTAGGTAATCGGAAATATTTGGTTTTTCTCTGCAACCGCTGGAGGGCGGATCCCAAGTAATTGGCGAAACGATATGAAAACGAACCTCATCAGCACCCTTGTGGCCATTGTTATTCTTTCCGGAACTGCCTTGGGAGACGACCATGGATCCACCCTCGCCACCGCCACCACGATCAGTCAGATCGATTCGCCGGGAATTCTGGAAACGGCAATGGATCATGACTGGTTCAAGCTTGTCGTTACGAATCCCAGTCGCCACTGGATCTACACGACCGGGTCCACCGATACGATCGCTCGCGTCTACGGCTCTGGCGGTAATCAAATCGCATACTCCGACGGTGGGGGAACGGGTTACAACGCGGAGGTCGAACTGGTCCTCGGCGTGGGAACCTACTACATTAGGATCGAGGGCGGGAGTTCCTTGGTGAATACCGGAGCCTATAAACTCCATTTCCGTGGCGGCCTGAGCGCTACGGAGCTCACCGAACCGAATTTTTCCGGAGAACTGGGAGAAAACGGTGAAATCGATGTTTACCGCCTCGTTAGTCCGTCGGCCGGGCTAGACTGGATTTTTACCACGGGAACCACCGATACGGTCATGCGCCTTTATGATCAGAACTGGAACCAAGTTGCCTACGATGACAACGGTGGAGTCGATAGCAATGCATTGATCAGTGGAAGCTCACAGGCTGGGGATATCCAGTATCTCATGATTCGGGGTGGATCAACCATTGCTCGTATGGGTTCCTACACCCTGTCTTGGCGGAATTATGCGAATGCGGCGCGGATTTCTGGAGACTCCCATTCTGGATCACTGGCGATCAAAGGGGATCTTGACATCTATCAATTTGACGTCACTGCAGGCGGGCGGTGCTGGATTTTCACAACGGGAACCACCGACGTCATCGGCAGACTCTACAATTCCGAGGGATCGCAGATTGCTTACGATGACAACGGGGGTGCTGATGGGAATTTCGAGATTAGCGGTGTTTATTCGCCCGGTCGCTACTGGTTGTGCGTGGTTTCAGGGTCAAGCACTGCCCAAGTTGGAAGCTACCAGATCCAGATTCGCCAGCCATCGACGGCCGTTAACATCCTTGCTTCGGGTAGCCGTTCCGCAGTGATCAATCCGGCGGGGGATATGGATCTTTTCAAGTTCAGCACTTCCGCGGGTGCGATCAGTTTTTTCACGACGGGAACCACCGATACCTTTGCGCGGCTCTACAACTCAAACGGCACTCAGATCGATTATTCTGACAACTTTGGATCGGACCTGAACATGAGTATTTCGCGCTCGGTCACTGCCGGAACCTATTTCCTTCTTGTTCGTGGTGCCGATGAGGATTTTGTCACCGGATCCTATGGTTTGCATGCGACATTCCCTGCAGGTTCTGGGGTGTCGTCCATCTCCGCGAGTTCGTCGCTGGTGGTGGGCACAGGCAGCACTACCGTTGAAATCACGACTGGGGGTTCTTGGTCGGTCAGTGGACTACCGGCATGGGCGACCGCTTCGCTGAATTCTGGAACGGGTAGTGGTAACGTGACGTTTTCATTGGCTGCGAATCTCACTGGTTCACCGAGAGAGGCAACCGTGATGATCGCAGGAGTGGCTCATGTCCTCGTCCAGAATCCTGCGGGAGACTTCCAAGGCGCGGCCAAGGAACCCGCGCTCTCGATCTTTCCAGCGGTCATCCTGGCCATCGAAACGGTCAATGGTGCGCGCTACCGCATTGAAACATCGGACGATCTAGTCGAGTGGGCGGATACCGGGATTGAGTTCATCGGGACCGGAGTTGAAATGTCGGTAGCCATTGAAAGGAAACAATCGCGAGCTTACTTCCGTGCTGATGTGGAATGAGTGGGTAGAGGGGACATGCCCGAATGGGATGGGCATGTCGTCATTTCCCGAAGTTGAGAATATTGGCATCGCGCTTGCGGCTTGGGTGCCTAGGATGTTCGGGAAATGGTGATGGAGTTTTTGGCGTCTGGGGATTCTTCGGTGACGCCGTTTTTCGGGTTGTTGGCGATGGTGCTGGTGCTGGCGGTGGTGGTTTCACTGCTGCTGACCAAGGTCCGCCAGAGCGTCTTGGTCGGGTATTTCCTGGTCGGGGTGCTGATTGCGAACAGTGGGATGCTGGGCTGGGTGGGGGCGGACAAGGACGATCCGATCATTGGGATGCTGGGTGAGTTGGGGGTGATCCTGCTGATGTTCACGCTGGGAATCGAGTTCTCGATCGGGGAACTGCGCCACCTCTGGCGGATCGCGCTTTTTGGTGGCGGGCTTCAGGTCGCGCTTTGTGGGGCCTTCGGTGGTCTGATGGCCTATTGGGCGGGGCTTCCCGGGCCGGAGATCGCGGTGGTGGCGGTGGCGATCGCACTCAGTTCCACGGCGGTGGCGATGAAGTCCTTTCAGGACATGGGACAGCCTCAGAACCCGGGTGCCAGGGCCTCGCTCGGGATTGCGCTTTTTCAGGATCTGCTGGTCATCCTCTTCATCCTGATCCTGCCAGCAATCTACGGTGCAGGTAGTAGTTTTCCGGTTGGAGGGATCCTGATCGCTCTTGCGAAGGGAATTCTATTTCTTGGAGCGGCGCTGCTATTCGGTCGCTATGGCAACACGGCGATTCTTCATGCCGTGGCCAGGACCCGGAGCCGGGAGCTTTTCACGCTGACGGTGATTGCTCTGTGTGCGGCGGTGGCGCTGGCGGGCGAGGCATTTGATCTTTCGCTTTCACTGGGAGCCTTCGCTGCCGGGCTGGTGGTGAGCGAGTCGATTTATTCGCACCGCATCATGGCGGACGTGCTGCCTTTCAAGGATCTGTTCCTGACGATCTTTTTTGTTTCGGTGGGTCTGCTGATCGATATTGAGGAGGTGATGCAGGAGTGGGTTTATGTGTTGCTGGGAACGCTGGTGATCCTGGTGGTGAAGGGCAGTATTCTGGTGGGAGCGACGCGTCTGTTGAAGTTGCCAATGCGGCCGGCGTTGCTGGCGGGTGCGAGCTTGGCGAGTACGGGAGAGTTTTCCCTGGTGCTGTTGTCGAAAGCGGGAGAGTTCCGTCCGTTCGATCCAGCAGTGCAGCAGATGCTGCTCGCCTGCACGGCGGTTTCGATGGGGATCGTCCCGAGTTTGATGAAGGGCGCGGGTCCTTTTGGCAAATGGCTTGAAGACAAGGGTTGGGTGAAGGCGCATCAGAAGGCGCCAGCGGGTCTTGAGCCCGGGAAGGCGATCAGGATTCTCGAGGATCATGCGGTGATCTGCGGCTACGGTCCGGTGGGCAAGGCGCTGAACGAAGCGCTGAAGCGTTGTGGCGTCGAGACCCTCGTGCTGGAGCTGAATGCCGACACGGTGAGGGAGCTCAAGCGAGCGGGTCAACGCGTGCTGTTCGCCGATGCCACCCATCCTGAAGCGCTGGATCTGGCGGGGATTGAGCGGGCAAGGATGGTGGCATTCACCTTTCCTGCGGTTGAGTTGACGGCGGCTGCCCTGCCGCTGGTGAGGGAGCGAAACTCCGGCATCTGTGTTTTTGCGAGAGCGAAGTTTGCGAGCGAAGTCGAGCGTTTGGAGAAGCTCGATGTGAACGTAATCCACGATGAGCGGGAGAGTGGCGGGGCGATGATTCGCTCCGCGATGGGCGTTTACCAGCGAGCCGAGCTTGAGGACGAAGAAGTGCGCGAGATCGTTGCTGCTTCCTGAACCCCTTGGTCGCGAGGGCCCGCCCCGGCAGTCGGTTGAGCTTTGTCTTTGATCGACGGAATGGCGGATCGCTGTTTTTTGGATTGTGGGTCGGAGCGAAAGCGTCCCTCTTGGACTTGTGTTACCCAAGGACTTCGAGACCCGGAATGGCAAGGTGGTGGTGCGGAATGCGCGTGTGGCGGACATTCCGGCTTTGACCGCGCTGCATCGTCGTTGTTTTCCGCAGATGGTGGCGGAGGACGGGGCGTGGGAAGAAGGTCAACTGAGATCGCACTTCGACGTCTTTGAAGAAGGCCAACTGGTTGCGGTGCTGGATGGGAAGATCGTGGGGGCGGCCTCCTCGCTGATCGTGAACCTGGGACGCAACCCGCTGCGCAAGCACACCTACTACGGCATCACGGATGACGGCTATTTCTACAATCATGACCCGCAGGGTGACACGCTCTATGGAGCTGAAGTCTATGTGGATCCGGAAATCAGGCGGGGCGGTCTGGGTGCGATTCTGTATGAAGCGCGACGGGATCTCTGCCGCCGATTGAACCTCCGCCGGATCCTCTGTGGCGGACGCATGGCGAGTTATTCGAAGCATGCCGACAAGCTGACGCCCGAGGAATATGTCTGGCAGGTGCAGGATGGGAAGATCGACGACCCGGTGCTTGGCTTTCAGATCGCGCAGGGTTTTGCCGTGCGTGGTGTGATGCCGAACTATATCCGCGATACGCTTTCAAAGGACTACGCCACCCTCATCGAGTGGCTCAACCCGGACTACCAGCCCCGCGAAGGGGAGGATAGTACGAAGGTGAGGGTTGCCTGCGTGCAGTATAAAATGCGCAAGCTCAGCGGCTTCGAGGAGTTTGCGAATCAGGTGCGCTATTTTGTCGAGACGGCGGGTGAAGACTATGGCGCGGAGTTTGTGCTGTTTCCCGAGTTTCTGACCGTGCAGATGCTCAGCGGACTGGAGCCGATGGGTTCGCGGGAAGGGATCCGCAAGCTGGCGGAGTTCACCGATCAGTTCGTCGAACTGATGGGATCGCTGGCGCGGGAGCAGGGGCTTTACCTGATCGCTGGATCGCACCCGGTCGAGCAGCCGGACGGTCGCCTTGAGAATACCGCGATGATCTTCAAGCCGGACGGCACCTACATCTGCCAGCCGAAATTGCACATCACTCCATCGGAAAAAACCTGGTGGGGGATCTCCGGCGGTAATTCGCTGATCGTGCTCCAGACTCCGAAAGCGAAGATCGGAGTGCTGATCTGCTATGACGTCGAGTTCCCGGAAGCCGCCCGCTATCTGGCAGATCGGGGAATTGAAATACTATTTGTCCCGTACTGCACCGACAACCGTCAGGGTTACCTGAGGGTGAGCACTTGTGCGGCGGCGCGTGCGATCGAGAACCAGATCTATGTGGCGACGGCCGGCGTGGTCGGCAACCTGCCGGATGTGCCGGCGATGGATATTCACTACGGTCGGGCAGCGGTCTTCACTCCGAGCGACTTCGAGTTCGCGCGCGATGGGATTCAGGCGCAGGCCGATCCGAACGTCGAGACGATGCTGGTCACCGATCTGGACATTTCCGATCTCTACCGATCCCGCCAAAGTGGCGCCGTGACTCCGGTGAGCGATCGCCGCCGTGATCTCTTCGAATTCCACAACAAGCTCGCGAACGAGATCATCTCAAAGGGCGCGGAAGAGGGGAGTCTTTAAAGCTGAAGGCTCCGCCAGATGGTGATGGCGTTCACTGACGGGTGATTTCGACCTAATCCGGAAATTTGAGTTTCTCCGGATAAAATTTTATGCGCCTCGATTCGGTGATTCACCGGTCGAGATGTATAGTAAGTATCTAACTATCAGCGAATTTCGCTGAAAAATGCCGCGCATCGTGCCGTGGCAGCTACGCGATCCAGTAGGTAAGTAATTGACGAATATTTGGAAATAGCGATGCTCTGGCCCGATTGGTATTTTAGATGAACGAAATGACTGCAGATCTGAACCAAGAACTTCGCGTAGCGGTGGCCTCTGGCCGTTCGATGGCGTTGGAGGCGGGATCAAGCGCTCATCAACCGGCTTCTCCGGAAGTCGAAGCCAAGCTGAGCCGTTTGCTGACGGTGACGATTGGCATGTTCGCCACCGCGATGACCTCGATCATCGTGGTCGGAATCACCTTTTTCTAAAGCCGGGGGGCTTTTCACATGGTCCGGGGGGACCGCTTCAAACGTTTGGGGGGAGACTGCCCGAAGGATCCGGGGGGATCTATTCGGCAGACCAAACGATTCTGAAGCCGAGGTCCGGACGACGCTGCAGGCGGTCATCGGTCCAATCGCGGGCGAGGGCGCCGTTGTCCTTCTTGAGGAATGAGGCGCCTATGGTGACGAAGCGCTTTTTGCCGAGCGGGTTGGCAGGATTGGCTGCGGGTCGACGGGTCCATTCGGAGACCGACCCGGCCATGCCGTAAAGGCCGTTCGGGGTTTTGTCGTCCATGCCGATGGAGGTGACAGGGCCCCAGCTGGAAGGTTGCAGAAATTCGGGTTTCTTGACCTTTTCACGTAGCGCGGCGAACCATTCTTCCTGAGTCGGGAGGCGTCCGCCTTTCCAGTCGCAGTAGGCCGCGGCGTCCCACCAGTCGATATTGAAGACCGGGCAGAAGAGGTCGATGGGTCGGCCGTCCCAGGTGCCTTTTTCACGCGCGGCGGCAAGGATCGCCTCCCAATCCGCGGGTTGGTGTCCGGACTTTTCGGCGGGCTGGTCTTTGTGGTCGAAAATACTGCGCGATTCGGGATCGAGAAGTTCGAGGGTTTCGAGGAACTCGAGGTATTCGCCGATGGTCACTTCGCAGGCCGAGATCTGGAAGGCTTTGAGTTCTTCGCTGCCTCCATCCGGGAGGGGGTAGGTGCCGGCAGGAATGCTGACGGGTTCCGGCAGGACGGGGGCTGGACCTGCTGGCGCGATGTCCTTTCCCTTATTCATGAAGGCGAGAGCGACAGCGACGATGGCGAGTCCGGCGAGCGTTGCGAGGATGGTGGGAAGTGGCGACTTTTTGGTGCGGATGCGCTTGGTTTCAGGAGACCGAGCGTGGGAAACCCCAACGAGCTGGCTTTCGATCTGTTCGCTGTAGGAGTGGATTTCCTCCCAGGTGAGTGCCCGTTCGACGCCTTCGCCGCGCATCCAGGCGAGCACGGTCAGGGCGCGGCTGGCTCCTGGCCGCCCGGTGGGGACGATGGGTGGTAGGGCCTCGCCGAGGCGGGCGATATCGTGCGCGGCAGCATAGAGATCGGGGGTTCCGGCACAGGCGATGTTGCCGATGCGGAGCACGCCTTGCTTGTCGAAATGGATTGCCTCGGGAGTCAGGGGCTCGGTGGCGACGCCCTTCGCGGCGAGGTGGAGCATGGCTTCGGAAAGCATGCGAAGCAGGTGGGAAAACTCGATCGGGAGGATCGTTTCACCCAGCGCCAGTCGCTCGGCCAAGGTCTTCCCGGGGAGCTTTTCCATGGCGACGAGGCAGTGGCTGTCATCGGCGATGGCTTCATAAACGGAGCCAATCAGCGGGTGGTCGACGGAAGCCTTGATGCGCGTATCGCCGAGGAAAGATTCCCGTTTCGAAAAGTCGGTCAGCTCGATGACGATGACTTCCCGGCCGATGGAAGTCTGCTCGGCAAGCCAGGTGGTGGACTCGGGTCCGGTTTGAATGACCTGGATCAGGCGGTAGTCACCAACAATGCGTTCTTCCATGAGTCGTGATCAACGTGGAGGGGGGCCGAGTTCGTCGAGGATGGGGGGGAGTTCGAGCTCATTTTCAAGTGGCGGGAGGACTCCGAGATTCGGATCGAATTCGCTGTCGAGAAACAGTGGATCGAAGCCCTGCTGGGGCTCGACCTTCGAGCGTGCTGCAAGGTGGCGGGGCCATGCCTGGCTATCGAGCAGTTCATTCTTGTAGACGAGTTCGACGATCTGTCCGTAGTAGTTCCGCTTGCCGAAAAGGTGATCTTGCCCGGCCTCTTGCGGTGGCAGGATGTAGGTGACTTGGAGGATCTCTTCACCGCCGAGCCAGTCGATGTCACCGCTGACCCATTCGTAGTCGGTGATGCAGTTCGGCCCCGCGGGTTGGGGTTCGTCGTTGCGTGACTTGTCGAAGAACTCGACTTTGACGAAGAAATCATCCGCATCGGGTTCGGAGCCGGGAGCGGCACTGACCGGGACGGTGACGACGATGCGTTCGCCGTCTTGAAAGGTGTCATCCTTGAAAATCCGGACGCGGCCGAGGGCGAGTTTGCCGCGCATTTCTTTTGGAAGTGCGATGCCATCGCGGAGCTTGGCGGCGGCGAGGGGGTAGAGTGCGCCCGCATCGGTGCCGAGGTTGTAGACGAGTTGGTAGGCATCTGCGGCTTTCTCGGCCAAATCGGTGTCGTAGGCTGCCATCGTTTCGTAAACGAGGCCGAGTTCGTAGAGAGTGTTAGGTTCCTGAGGATCGATGGAGCGGGCTTCTTCCAGCTTGATGATGGCGCGTCCCATGTCTTCGGCAACGCGGGCTTCACGACCTTCCATCACGAGTTTTTCCACCCTCGCATCAGCGATCGGCGGGGCATCCAGTGGGCGGGCTGGAGGAAGGGGAACCTCGGCGGGGATCGGTGGCGGTGGTGGTAGGGCGACCACGGGACCGGCTTCCACCTTGGATTTCTCTGCAGGGCGGGCGGCCACCGTGACGATTTTGGTGACGATCTTTTCCTCGATGCGGACCTCGCGCGCATTCTCGACCCGAACGGCGAGGGCGACCCCGGCGGTGATGATTTGGATGAAGGCGATCAGGCCGAGCACCCAGCAGGCCAGGCGAAAGGTGAGCGTGGAGTGGTGAGAGGCTTTTGGCTGACCCATGGCAAAACGCTAGCCATTCCGCCCCGATGCTAGCAAGGCGGGAGTGCGCGGGAGCAGCTGGGTGCGTGGAGAGTGAGCCGAAAATCGCCCGCATGAGCCCTTCCCGCTTGGAACTTTCGTGAGCTGGGCTACAGGTGCCCGCGTGAATCGACCGGGCCTCCGGCAAACTCCAAGTCTGCAATCCCTCACGCCCGTCGAGGTCGCGGCTGGATTGCGCCATCTGCCGGGTATGGTGTTTTTCGACACTGCGGGGAACTTGCCCTCCACCTACGGGAATCCGGTTTCGATCATCGCCGCCGACCCGAGTGCCTTGTTCAAGGGATCGATCCATCGTCAGGAAGACCGGGAACGGCTCAAGGAAGTGCTGAGGCGGAGGTCGGACGAGCCCTCCGCGGACCGTGGCTCCCCGCTTGGCGGACTCTGTGGCTGGGTCGATTACGAAGGGGACTACGTTTTTGGCGATTACCCGGAGATGCTGGTTCACACGCATGATGGAGGCTGGCATGAAGTCGGAGGCCTTTCGCAGCGGATCAATCCCGATCCGGGTGAGTCGGCCTACGAGATCAAAAAGGTAAGGGCGAACTGGAGTCAGGAGGAATTCGTCAATGCGGTTAGACGAATTCGCGAGTGGATCGCGGCGGGTGATATCTATCAGGTCAATCTTTCGCAACGCTTCGAGGCTGAAGTACGAGGATCCTCGTTGTTCGGGCTTTATGAGGCGCTGCGCGATGCATCGCCTGCGCCGATGGGTTCGTGGCTTTCCCTTGATGGTCGTGAGGTGCTGTCGTCTTCTCCGGAGACCTTCCTGCGGATTTCAGGGAGTGGCATCGAGACGCGGCCGATCAAGGGGACGCGACCGCGCTTTCCTGATGCGGCGGTTGATCGTCGGTCGGCGTATGAGTTGCAGACCTCTCCCAAAGAGATTGCCGAGCTGGTGATGATCACGGACTTGTTGCGCAACGATCTCGGTCAGGTTTGCGAGTTCGGCAGTGTGTCGGTGGATGAGATGCTCCAGCTTGAAACGCTTGAGCAGGTTCATCATCTGGTATCGACGGTCAGCGGGCGGCTTCTTCCCGATTGTGGGCCGATTGATGCGCTGGCCGCTTGTTTTCCCGGAGGAAGCATCACCGGTGCACCCAAGCGGCGTGCCATGGAAATCATTGCTGAGCTCGAGGGCCTGCCGCGCGGTCTCTACTGCGGGGCAATCGGTTATTTTGGCTACCATGGGGAGAGCCAGTTCAATATCGCGATCCGGACGATGGTGAGGGAGGGAAGTCGCCTGAGTTTCCACGTCGGAGCCGGCATTGTTGCGGATTCTGACCCTTTGGAAGAGTATGCCGAAACCCTGCACAAGGCCGCTGGAATTCGGATCGCGCTCGGCGTCTAGCAGTCTGTCGGACTTAGACCAGTGACGAATTGGATAGCGGCTGCTATGCTCGGGGCATGGCAGCCAAGTTCGTCAATATCGACCACGATTCGCCCATGTTGTTGCCTCCCGACCTTCGGGA
>NZ_JBATWY010000245.1:0-8463 GCF_049672945.1 Haloferula sp.
CCGCCGAAGTCGGCCCCTACAGCACCTACAAAGGCTCCAAATGGGACCGCGGCCTCCTTCCCCAGGACACCGTCGACCTCCTCGAAGACGAACGCGGCAAGAAGATCGACGTCCCACGCGGCGGCAAAATGGACTGGTCCGTCGTCCGTGAAAAGATCGCCAAGCACGGCATGCGGAACTCCAACGTCCTCGCCATCGCCCCCACCGCCACCATCTCGAACATCATGGGCACCACCCCCTGCATCGAGCCGAACTACAAGAACCTCTACGTCAAATCGAACCTCAGCGGCGACTTCATCGTCCTCAACCGCGAGCTCGTCCGCGACCTCAAGAAGGAAGGCCTCTGGAACCAGGAAATGCTCGACCAGTTGAAGTATTTTGATGGCGAGCTCGATTCCATCGACGACATCCCCGAAGCCATCAAGACCAAGCACCGCACCGTCTTCGGAGTCGGCTTCGAATACATCGTCGATGCCGCCGCCCGCCGCCAGAAGTGGATCGACCAGAGCCAGAGTGTGAACCTCTTCCTCGCCCAGCCCGACATGAAGACCCTCAGTCACATGTATCGCCGCGCCTGGGAGAAAGGCCTCAAGACCACCTATTATCTGCGCACCATGCAGGCCTCCAACGTCGAGAAATCCACCCTCGACGTCAAAAAAGACATCCGCGGCCACATGGGCGGGGGAGCCACAGCCGCTCCTGCTGCGAAGGTTTACACCGAAGCCGAGAAAAATGCCTGCAGCATCGATGCGATGCTGAATGGGGGGGAATGTGAGGCCTGCCAATAGGGGAGCGTGGGCGTCCCGCCCGCATCTAAGGAGGGGGGACACTCTTGTCCCCCTTCTTCCCCCCCAAAAAAATAAGTGGTCTTTTGAACACCTTTAGGTAACGTGACCGAGTGAAAGTAGAATCTACCCAAATCCCCCTGCTTCGCGGCGCTCTTGAGCCAATCGAAATTCCCGTAGAAATGCAGGACTTTCCTCGCTTCCGCTACATGGGGAGCAAGTTCAAGCTGCTTCCTTGGATTCACGACACCCTATCCGAACTACCATTCGAAACCTCCGTCGACGCCTTCTCGGGTTCCGGCGTTGTCTCCTACCTGCTCAAAGCGATGGGCAAGCAGGTTCACTCCAACGACACACTCGCATTTCCTTGCGTCCTGACCTCGGCCACAATTGCAAACAACGCCACCCATCTGACTGCATCAGATCTAGAGCAGTTGCTCGCAGCAAGGGCGACGAAGTCCGGCGAACGATTCATTCGCAAGACATTCGAAGGTATATTCTACACACCCAAAGAGCTCTCATTCTTGGATGATCTCTGGGTAGGAATTCGAGACCTTAACTCACCACTCAAGCGGGCAGTCGCACTCGCGGCGCTGCTCCGCTCGGCGATCAAACGGCAACCGCGTGGACTCTTCACTGTCTCAGATCCGACCCGCTACCAAGACGGTCGACGTGACCTACAACTTACCCTTCGAGAACACTTCATTGAACAAGTCGCATGCTATAACGCAGCCGTATTTTCCAACGGACTTAGGAATTCAGTGACCTGCGGAGACGTGTTCGAAACACCCCAAGGAGCTGATCTCGTTTATATGGATCCCCCATACGTTCCGCTTTCCGACGACAACTGTTACATCAAGCGCTACCACTTCCTCGAAGGCCTCGCTTGCTACTGGGAGGGTAAGGAACTGATGATGAACACCAAGGTCCGCAAGATCACCAAGCCTTTCACTCCCTTCGCTTACCGCCAAACTGCTGAGGACGCGTTCGATCGCTTGTTCCGTCAATACGCCGATTCGATTCAAGTGCTCTCTTACTCCTCAAATGCGTTCCCAGATCTGAAGCGCCTCAAGACCATCATGGGCCGCTACAAGAATTCAGTCGAAGTCGTCGAAAAGGAACACCGTTACCACTTTGGAACCCATTCCGCCGCCAAACGCAACGTCGTCCAAGAGTATCTCATCATCGGTGCATGAAGCGATCACGGCAGACCTTCGAAGAAATCGCCGCCTCACTCCGAGTCCTAGAAGTCGACTGGATGGAAGACCCGCACGCCGGGAAAGTCATCACGATGCTAAAATCGCTACCGGTTGGCAGAAAAATCACTGGTAACGACGTGATCAAAATCCTCGAAACCGATTTTCGGGCAGCTTCCACCGTCCTCCGCCTCTTCTTGGGCATGGCCAAGGACGAGTATGATCGCGACATTCCCGCCCTCTTCGAAGGCACGGGTGCTGGTAAAGTCACCAAGTTCAAGCAAGACCCCAAGGCTTTCGTCGCTGCATTTGCCAAGCTGGACCTGCTCAAGAAAATCAACGCCGAGGTCACTCGCCCCCTCGAATGGTCGGATCGTTTGGTTGGTCTCTTCGAAGGCGGATGGGGAAGCGCGCGGAAGGGCCAACTGCGGGGCCGAATGCTCGAGGACTTTGTCGAAGACATCCTACTCAAGATCTTCAGCAAGGATCAGATCATACCCCGGTGCCAGTTTTTGGGCGCGTCGGGACTCAGCAGTGAGAAAGCGGACTTTGCAATTCCTAGCGCCGAAGACGCCCACATCCTCATCGAAGTCAAAGCATTCAACGCTACTGGCAGTAAACAAACAGACGTCTTAGGCGACATCTACCGCATCGTGGAGCAACGCCGCGACGACACCGCTTTCATCCTTGTGACTGATGGGATAAGTTGGAAAGCTCGCCAAAACGACCTGCGGAAGATCATCAAACTCCAGAACGAAGGCAGAATTCGCAAGATCTACACAATGGCGATGGCTGATCAGTTAGAAGCTGACCTCCGCTCTCTTGCTGAAGGCATTGTTTGACCAATAGATGGATTGATACTTCCAAGCCAAATTACTAGGTTTTAATCATGAAAGAAGAAGACCGATATCGTCGATCCATAAGCATCTGTCCCTCCCTTCGCGAGATCGTCCACTACGAAATCGCTCATCGTCAGGAGACGGGAGAAGCGCTTTTCGAACCCGCAGTCGGTGGAGTTCGTGGCCTCGCCATTGTCTCCAGGGGAACCCTGTTCACGTTCCAATTTTCGATATTCGGAACTGATCCCGAACTCGAATACTGAGTCTTGCCATACTCGTCACAAATTGAGAGCTGTATACCATACCCTTGAAGATCTTCTGGCCGCCACGAAAAGGTTCCCTGACGAGAATTGTGCCCGAGAAGTCGAAAGCCGGATAAGGTATCATGCGAAACCGCGCGGCTCGTTGGGCCGTCTCGAGGCGCTCGCGATTCAGCTCGCCGGAGTCCAGCGCAGCACTAAACCAGCTGTAAAACCTAGGCTGGTTCAAATGTTCTGCTCTGATCATGGTGTTTCATCGGAGAAAGTGAGTATTTTTGCGCCAGAAACTACTATTAGCGTAGCAAAAGCAGCGTTAGCCGGCTGCGCAGGAATTAATGCTTTCGCAAAAACAGTAGGATGCGATGTGGAAGTTATCGACGTCGGAATGCGACGAGGAAACATCGACCTGAGAGGCGTGAATAATCTTGCTGTTCGAGAAGGGACAGCAAACATTATTTACGGACCCGCGATGACACGGGAAGAGGCGAAGCTGTCTATAGTTTCAGGTGCAAATGCACATAGATCTGCTGTCGCAAGAGGTTATAAGGCTACAATAATCGGCGAGGTGGGGAACAGTAATACGACTGCGGCATCCGCTCTTCTTTCGTCGTTAACTGGGTTTGCTGCCGAGGATGTAGTAGGGCGTGGTACTGGTGCTGAGGGAGTGATGCTTGAGCGGAAAGTCTCAGTGGTAAAACAAGCATTGAGAGTCAACAGCCCGATGATCGATGATCCTATCGATTGCTTGGCAAAGGTAGGAGGATTTGAGCTTGGCGCAATGGCTGGAGCTGCAATTTCAGCAGCAAATTGCGGCGTCCCCTGTATTGTTGATGGGTTTATATCTACAATTAGCGCACTATTAGCACTACGGTTGGCTCCCGATATTTGGCCGTCGCTCGTATTTTCCCATCGGTCCGACGAGAAAGGTCACAAGATGGTGTTGGATTTGCTCGAAGTAGAGCCGCTGTTAGCGCTTTCTCTTCGACTCGGAGAAGGGACAGGCGGCCTTGCTTGTCTACCACTTTTAGATTTGGCGTGCTCATTGATCCATGGGATTTCAACTTTTGATGAGGCTGGTATAGATAGCCCATATAAGGAATCATCCATCTAACCTTAGAAAATTATGAGTAGTGCAGCGTTTTCCCGTTTGTCCCCGCGGATGCTCATTGGGTCGCTGCTGTGTGCACTTATCGGATGCTCAGTCGCTATTATTCTAGGAGTTAGCGAAGGAGCCGAGAATGAAGAGCTGCTTATAGTCGGTGGAGTCTTTGGTCTGTTCGGGGGGATTGTTGCTCGAAGATTTAATAATTTGCCTGCCTGTCTGCTGATTCCCTTGTGTGCAGTCTGGTCACTAGCTGGCCTGCTGTCGATTGGTCTAAATGAGAAGTATTGTGCAGCTGCATTAGCGGGGCTCTTTTTTGCCGTTGCAGTTCGACATAGTCACCTCTTTACAAATATAGTGCTATTGGTCGCATCTTGGATTCTAATTTTTATTGCGTTGCGATACAGTTGGCTACCGGATGTGACACTAAACATTTGGCTCTTTTTTGGATTCTATTCTATGACGAGAGTCCTGATAGAAGCGTCAAATCAGATTGAAGATTGGGTCAAGCTGGGCCTGATTGAGGTGAAACCAATAGTTGGGCCTATATTAGTGTTTCTTGCGGTCTACTGTGGAATCGCTTTGATTTTTGCATTGATATACGGAGTGGCAGATCGCCTGCTTCCGGGTGCCTTTATTGACTCTCAAAGCAAAACAGGCCAAGGCTATACGTTCGGCCAACTTTTCCAATGGTCACTTGATGCTTATGCCGGTACATTTGAATTGCAACCGACTCATTGGACGACAAGAATCACTAATATTTTCCAGAATCTGATTGGAATTTTTTTAACTGGCGTTTTTCTGGGTTACTTGCTTTCTAGAGCTTCGAAAGTTTTTGAAACCGAAAGGTAAAACTTATAGATGGTTTGAATGATCAAATGAAAACAAAGAAAGATTTGAACGGACGGATAGGCCGCCGCGCATCAGTGGTGGCGTATGTAGCCATAGCGTCAATTGTATCAGGTCTGGGTGGCCTTATTAAGCTGCCATCGCCGGTGGGATCGGTTGCGCTTGATGCGGTACCTGGTCTATTTAGTGCCGTCTATTACGGACCGCTCGTCGGTGGCATTGTCGGCTTTATTGGGCACATGCTTTCAGCTGCTAGCGGTGGATTTCCCTTAGGCTTCGTGCATTTTCTAATTGCTTTGGGCATCTTCGTCGTTTGTTGGACCTTCGGTGCGATCGCAAGGACGATTAACAAGAAATGGGGGCTGATCCCTGCTGGTATTGTTGCGATTATTCTTAACAATTTAATTCCATTCCTAAATGCAGCACTGGGACTAATGCCTTTCAGTGCAGCTGTGGCGCTAGTTTTCCCATTTTTGTTGGTAGCTGCGGCAATTAATGTCGGAATCGCATCTCTCATGATTATAGCAATTCGAAAGGTGAAGGCTCCTGAAATCTAAGCGTGAACTTTGCGTAAAAACCTGAAATCGAATTGATTATGTTTGCGGTTGAAGCGTTCCAGTTTCAAAGAGAGGGTCTGCTTGAACTGAATATTCCAAGTTTTACAATTCTTGGAGGGGAGGTATTTTGTATAGAGGGAGATTCAGATGCACGGATTTCAGAGTTCCTTCAGGTTATTGTGGGTTTTGAGGATGCGAAAAGACTGACTGACACGGCGAAATCAGGACAACTAGTTCGGCCGGTTAGCACATCAGGATACAGCGATGAGTTCGCAGTTAAGATCAGCAGTGAGTCTTTGAGGGATCTGCCAAGGCTTGAGCGAGCAAAGACAATTGCATTTGTATTTGGTGATCCCGAATTTGCGGTTCTTGGCGAGACTGTAGCAGAGGAGATTCGCTATTCCCAAGCGGCGCTCGGGAATAATCCAGGAGAGTACCCAGATCCGTTAGTTCTTGCGCCCTACGGGCTTTACGAAAAGCTTGAGCGTCGCACAAGAGTACTGTCAGGTGGGGAGTTACATCGTTTGGCCTTAGCATGCGCTATGGAGCGCTCCGCCAAAATATTGGTCTTGGATTTGACCCGTTCGAATCTGGATATTGATTTCGAGGAGTGGGTGCTTGGAAGGTTGCCTGGATGGATTGAGCACCAACGGATTAATAATGGTGGTGCGGCAATTATTGTAGCCGGAATTCCTATGAAACGCGTTATGTCGATTTGCGGTACCGGTAACGTTCGTGTCCGTTCCGGTTACTTATTGGCAGACGGGACTCTGGAGGTGGATGCCTCTCCGCCAGCCCAGAGTGACGGGAACTTGAAACTTTCTGTAAGGGCCTTAGGAGAAGAACCATTTCTGATTGCGAGTGATTTGGGTCGGAGAGGTGTGACTTTGCGGAGGCAATCATTCTCGATTCGTAGAGGAGAAGTGTTGGCATTCCATGGACCAAATGGGGCAGGGAAGACCTCAATTGCAAAGTTGATTGCCGGGCGCGCCTCGGAAGCCGACTTTAATGGGAGCTTGAAGTGGACCCGGTCGGATGTGCAGGCATCCCTTGCCATACAACATGCAGACCGTTCTTTTTTGTTTTCCTCAGTCGAAGACGAAGTCAAATCAGAAGGCCTTCGGGAGTTGGTGGGCTTGTCGCAGAATGATTTGACGCTGCATCCTAGAGCTCTGCCCTATGAGAAGCAAAAGTTACTGTCGATCGCGATCGCTATCGAAGCTTCTGATTGTCTCGTTGTGATGGATGAGCCTACCTGCGGCATGAGTAAGGACGGCAGAGAGTGTGTGGTCAATATGATCAATGCTCATCCAGATTTGGCATTTATAGTGTTCAGCCACGATCAGGTCTTGCAGGGTATTCTCGGATCTAAGGAACTTGGTTTAAATATCAAATAGAGAGCATGCTATTTTTCGTAATAACGTTAGTATGGGTGTGCTTCTTTTCGAAGCACCCTATCGAGCTAGTTGTTCCATTTCTATTGGCGATTTGCCGTGCATCTTATATAAATCGCTCCCCTAGAGTCTTTCATTTTTGGGGAATGCTTTTTGCATTCTTTTTTTTTGCGGCACCTGTAATTACTGGATTTGTCCAGGAGGCGCTTGGGCGTGCGCACTCAGGTTTTGATGGTCTAGAAGCGGGTCTAGTTGCGGCTAGAGTGTATGTAACAGTGATACTTATACTGAACATGGCAGGAGATCCAAGTATGATTGGATTTATGGTAACTATTCTTAGTCCTTTCAGGCGCTTAGGCAATTTGGTTCAGTACATCAATCGCTATCCAGCGG
Organism: Haloferula sp.; assembly: GCF_049672945.1. Classification (NCBI taxonomy): domain Bacteria; kingdom Pseudomonadati; phylum Verrucomicrobiota; class Verrucomicrobiia; order Verrucomicrobiales; family Verrucomicrobiaceae; genus Haloferula; species Haloferula sp. Next base: position 7,376 of record NZ_JBATWY010000245.1, read on the forward strand.
ATTTGGAGGCGCGGTTCCAAGACATGCGGTATGCTTGCAGATTGCGTTCTAGGGGTGAGGGGTTTCATGGTATGGCCAGGCGGGCGCGGCTACTGCTTAGCCTCGCAACTGCATTTGCTATCGAGTGGACTACGGTTGCAAACCGTCTTGAGGTCGTTGCCTTTTCCAGAGGAGAGATCCCCAAATTAGGATGGTGGAAAAGAGGTTACTATGGACTATGGACAATCGCGATGGGGGATGTGATTTTGCTAGTAATTGGGTTCGCTGGGGTGAAATGGCTACAAATTGTATGGGCGTCGATTTCCGTAGAGTGAGGCCTGGCTCTGCCTACTATATTAGAATTTATGGAATTTGATTGCGAAAGTGAAGCCTTGAGAATGCTTGGAGGAGAACTCTATAATCCACTTGATTCCGAATTGGTAAGGCTACGAGCCCGCGCGAGCAGGATGCTGGCGCGGTTAGGGAAAGAATCGGATGGGGATAAATTGATTGCTGGGTGGCAGGAGCTATTTGGGGAATTCGGGAAAAATTCAATTATTCGATTTCCCTTCATCTGTGACTATGGGCTAAATATCTTTGTCGGGGATTCTGTTTTTCTTAATATTGGGTGTGTGGTTCTTGATTGTGCTAGGGTCGAAATAGGTAGTTACACTTGGATTGGTCCGAATGTTGGTATTTATACAGCAAGCCATCCTCTCGACTGGAAGCTTAGGAGGGAAAAGCAGAGTGCGCTTCCGATATCGATTGGATCGGATGTTTGGATTGGTGGAGGGAGCATTATCCTCCCTGGAGTAAGTGTGGGTGACCGTTCCGTGATTGGAGCAGGAAGTGTTGTTACTAAAAGCGTTCCTGAAGGGGTGGTGGCTGCGGGGAACCCCTGCCGTGTCTTACGTCCGCTCGACACCTGAAAGGGGGGTATCAACCGAAATAGATGCCGCGAAATAGATGCCAGGGAAATGGGGGAAATGGGAAATGGGGTCAGTGGGAAATGGGGTCAGTGTGGAATGGCACGTGATTAAGGCCGTCCGTCGTTGATTTTTTGTTAGATTTTTCTCCATGAAAAACCCTGCCGACGGTAGCTTCCGATG
>NZ_JBATWY010000246.1:0-39450 GCF_049672945.1 Haloferula sp.
TTACGGACCAGGCTGACAAGGGCGTCGTCGTTGGGGAGATGCTCGGGGGAGGGGCGTTGCGGGACTTCCACGAGGAGGTGGAAGTGATTCGACATGAGGCAATAGGAGAGGATGCGCAGACCGCAGAGCTTCTCATAGAGTCGCATGAGTTTGAGGAAGTGATCCTTTTCCGCGGGCCCGAGCAGGAACTCCCGACCGACGATGCGGGAGACGCAGTGGAAGTAGGCGACGGGCAGATTCTTCGGGCCACGGAAACGAGGGCGACGCATGGGGTGAGAGAAGCAGGCTTGACGAAGGAGATCAACTCGTTTCCTTGTAAAGGGACAGACACTTAATACTGCTTAATACTGCCTTGTAAAGGGACAGACACTTAATACTGCCTTTTTTTCTCCTGACCCCTTTTTTTCCTGCGAAAGAGTTCATCACAACAGCATCCTAATCCAATCCATGAAGTTCAACTCCTCACCCGGCAGTTTATGGGGCTACGGTCAGAGCACGCTTTTGGCTGCTTCCTTCCTGTTGCTGGTTGCATGCGACAGAGGAGCCGCCCCTAAAGATGCGACACACCCGGGCAAGAGCCAGTCGGAGAAAATCCAAAGCAGGCCTCGTTCCGTCATACATGATCCTCCCGAAGCTCCGGCTGGCAACCTTAGAACCGCTAATGGCGCCCCCCTTGGTCGTGATCACTCACAGTTGATTTCGGATCACGCAGGTCAACTCGCTTCCTTACTCGACTACTGTATGAATGACGTCCCCGACGTTGAGAAAGCCGACTTCATCATTGCGGTCGCGAACGCCGCGGGTCGAGAAGGTGACATTGAGTTTCTTGAAAAGCTGCTAGCACTGAACCCCGGCTCAATCAAGAACGTAGGGATTCAGAGTTTCGCCAGAAGCGTCAATGGACGGGAAGGCATCGAGGAGGTGCTCGCTCTTGTTTCAGAAGAGATGCTGCCAGAAGAAAAAGAGGCAACATGGAAGGGACTCATATCGCCCATGCTCCATCTCTCGGGAAAAGAGCTGGCGAGTCTCCATGAGAGCGGGGTGATTCCCGAGGAGTTTGGCGAACGCGTTGAACTCGTCGTCGGTGTCAATTTGGGAAACACCCCACCGGATCAGGCGCAATCGATTATCGAAGGTTACCCGAGCGAAATGCAGGAACGCATCGAGACGACCTATTGGCGGCAACTCGTTGCAAGCAATCCGGACATGGCAAGGCGGGCATTCGACGCAGGGAATGTCCCGAAGACGTCTTGGATTTCCGTTGGGCGCGGGGTTGTCGACGAGATTATCCGCGATGAATCGCTTGATGCCGCCCTTCGATACTCCCTAGACAGAATCAACAACGAGCAGCAGGAAGCGCTTGCGAACTACGTGTTCGATCTATGGATGAAGAACGACTCGATCACCGCCAGCGAGAAGGCCTCGCAATTGCCATCCGGTCCAGCCCTCAATGGCGCAGCAAAGGCAATCGCCCTGAGATTGGAGAAACTTGGAGATCACCAAGCAGCTGATCAGTGGAGATCTCTCATCCAACCGGAGTAGCTGAAATTGGGCACGTCTTTCGGGTGAAGCCCCGCTTCTCGCAATCGTAACAGTTTAGCTGTTTTTTTCTGGTCAGGACGAGTCGCTGAAAAGGATGTCCTGCGCTGTCGCGACGTTGCCGGTCAGCAAAAAAGTGTCCGGTGATAAATCTTGTAATCCTTGAGCCATTTACGGCGTTTTCAGTAGATGACGGTCGGGCTCCGTGTCGCTGCAAAAGTCCCCACTGGCTTGCTGATCATGTGAGCTGCTGGCCTCGGGCCTACGCCTCGTTCTTCGGCTACGGCGCGGCCATGGCGGGGTCCTGTGACGTGCGCGGCGTGGTGTGCATGGGGTCGTCGCATGAAAGGGGTCGGTACTACTCTGGCGCCAGCGCGGATGGGCTCTCGCGTCTGCATTTCGATCGCCGACGGGTCAGGAAAATCACTGGATCGTATCAGGCATCAGCCAACTCTCGGCGGCGCGAAGCCCTCGCGGTAGGTGCGGCGCACCAGAGTTTTGGTAGCTTCGGGGTGATTCGGGAAGGCGAGCTTGGAGTAATCCCACTGGAGTTCCTGCCCGGGAAAGCGGGTGGCTTTCACAGCAAGCAGTGCCGGCTCGGTGATCCGGATGCCGTCGGCGAATGGAGTGAGGAGTGGGGTGTCGCGACCCAGGCAGTTGTCGACCCAGGCGTGCCAGTGATTGAGTGGTGCGTATTTCTTCGGAATGCCTTCCAGTCGCAGACCCTGTTCTTTCTTCCCGTCGCGCCAGACCGTGAGGCGGCCATCGGCCTGGAGGACCAGTGTGCCGCCTTCGCAGACGACGACGGTCATGTTCGATCCCTTCACTGGCTCCGGGATGCGCATCTGTTCGGGGCTCGGGGTCTGATCACTATCGTAGTAGTGAAGGGGAAAGGTCTTGGCGGCGAACCTGTCGGAGTCGACCTGGTAGGTGAGGGTGGATTTGCAGGGGTTGACGTGGAAGATTTTGCCGGCGGGTTCGGCGCAATCGGTTTTCACCGAGACGGGCGAGGTCAGTTCGTTGTAGCTCAGCAAGATCACATCCAGCAGGTGGCAGCCCCAGTCGCCGAGACCGTTGGTCCCGAAGTCCCACCATGAGCGGAATTTTTCCGGAGCAAGATCTTCGTAGTAGGGCCTCTCCTGACATGGGCCGAGCCACAGGTTGTAGTCGAGCCGATCGGGAACCTTGGCCTCCTTGTAGACCTTGTTGAAATTGAAATAGCGGTTGTCTCCGAGCGCGTTGGTCCAGCAATAGGCTTCCACTGTTTTGCCGAGCAGGCCCTTGCTGAGGATGTCGACGGCGGCGCGACGTCCCGGATGGGCCATGCGTTGATTGCCGAGCTGGGTGACAAGCCTGGGCTTCGCCTTGAGTGCCTGCCCGACCATCGCGAGTTCGGCAAGCTGTTGGACGAGTGGCTTCTGGCCGTAGACATGCTTGTCATTGGCCATGGCGGTGAGAATGATCGGCGCGTGCGTGTGGTCGGGGACCGAAACGATCACGGCGTCGAATTGGTCTCCGTATTTTTCAAAGGCTTCGCGGTAGTCCTTGCAGGTGAAGGCATCCGGATGGTCCATGGCGGCTTCTGCAAGGTAGACGGAATCCACATCACAGAGGCCGACGATCTCGACGTCAGGATGGCTGGCGATTTGCGTCCGGTCGGCTTTCCCGATGGTCCCCATCACCCCGATCGAAAGCACCCGCAGCTTGCCCTTGGCGGCGGCCCCATGGGCGCGTGAAAGCCCAAGGGCTGAGAGGCCGATACCGGCTGCGGTGGATTGACGAAGAAAGCTTCGGCGACTGAAATGATTGCTCATGGATGCGATGGGTGGACCCGTGGGACTGTGCGTCCGTTTGCAGGATCCGTCTACTTAAGAAGAATGGCTTCTTTCCTGGCAGTGTCATGCATCCGTCCGCCAGTCGCGGACGTCAGAACGCGACCGGCGGGATTCGGCTGGCAGTGGCCGGATGACCTTGGGCACAAAAACCTTTACCAATTCCGGAACAGACCGACCACGGAAGCTCGCTGCATCGATCGTGCCTCGGTTCTTGAAATGATGCCCCTGCGGTAGAGGGAGTAGATCTTCGCGTTGATGCGGCAAAAGTAGCGGATGGTTTGGCGGCGGCTACCTGGGTCCGAGTATTTCGCGAAGCGATCAGCGAGCGTGCGACCCTTCTCGTCGACCCGGTTTTCGACACCGCTGTCGACTCCGAGAAGCACGAGGGTTGCGCTCATGTCCGAATCGGGCACGACGTCTTCGTCGTCGTTGACGCCATCGCCGTCACGGTCAGGATTGGATGCGAATTGCTCGAATTCCCAGACTTGCACGGCTCCCTGACCGTTGGTTTCCGGATCGGTGAGGGTGGTCTCGGTGATGGCGATGCCGAAGCCGGGAAGCACGGCGAGCTTTCCTCCGAGGCCCGTCCGTGACACGGGTGAGTCGAGGGAAAACAGCACGGATTGGTCTGCTCCCGAGAGAATGCGGACGCCGCCAAAGACCGCGGTGTCGGCGCGGCTCATGCCGGCGGATCCGATCAGCCAGTCGGAGATGCCATCGCCATCGGCATCGAAGCTGCCGCCGGCGTTCATCGCTTGATAGGGGACGATGGAAGGGTCGGAGAGATCGGCGATCAGGCTGAGGTCGCTGCCGGAGACGACGAGGCAGGTTCCTCCATTGTAGGATCCGACCATCAGATCGCGAAGACCGTCACCATTGGCATCGTCGACGGCTTCCAGAGAATAGCCGAGTAGGTTGAAGAAGCCCGAGCCGAAGCGCTCCGCCGCCAGTTGTTGATCGCTGCTGCGAAAGATCGAGACCCGGCCGACCGAACTGGATTCGACCCGGACATCGGGTGCGGCGACGGCGAGGTCGCGGCGACCATCTTCGTCCACATCATCGAGGGCGACGATATGCGTCCCAAATCCACTGGCGGAAGCCCCCGAATCGAGCGTCCAGAGGTAGCTGCCATCAAGCGACGATTGGAGGATGACCTGGCCGCGGGAGCCATTGGCCCTCGGCGCGCCGACGTAGAGATCATCGAGACCATCGGCATCATGATCTCCCGCGTTGGCCAGCGCCGTACCGTAGCCCGATCCGCTCGGGCCGAAGGTGGTTGAAATCACGGAGCCATCGGCGCCCGAGTAGATCCAGACGGCTCCCGCACCCGGTCCGTTGGAATCGGCATATCCGTTGGCGCCGACCGCCAGATCGGGAAAGTCGTCACCATCGGCGTGGAGCGCCACCATGGAAGAGCCGAAGCCTTGGGCTCGCGCAGGTGATCCCTCGAAGCTGCGGATAAGCGAACCGTCGATGCCGTTGAGGAGGTAAACGATTCCCGAACCGAAGAGATTTCCGGGAGCTCGGTAAGAAGGATCGGCGACGGCGATTTCGGTGATCCCATCGTCGTTGAGATCGCCGACGGCGACCGTTCGCGATCCGAATTGGAAATTCTCGGCCTCGGGTGCCAATGAGTATTTCAACTCCGCAGCGTGGAGACCCGATTGGGCGATGAAACAAAGGGTGGATATCCGCGCGACGCTGCGGACCAACGGTGGGACGTGGTGGCTGATTTTCATAGGGTAAGGGTGAAAACCAGAGTTATCTTTAAATTAAAGATAGGTCAATAATCAGCCTGCTTGATTAAGAGGTCCTAATTATCAAATTTATTAAAAGGCATGTTCTGGAAACCTCTTCAATCCGAGAAATTTCAAACTCCAGTAGAGTGATGCTGGGCTAAAAAACTTGTGTCAGCAGGCGGGGATCCGGCCCCAGGAATCGGGGTGAGGGGAGGATTAAGCCAGCCTCATGGAGTCGGCAATGGCTTCTCCAGCAATGCGTGCGGTGGTCCAGGCGGCCTGGAAATTGAAGCCGCCGGTGATGCCATCGATATCGAGGATTTCGCCGGCGAAGTAGAGACCATCGGCCTTGCGGCTCTCCATGGTTTTGAAGTTCACGTCACTCAGGTGCACGCCGCCGCAGGTGACGAACTCATCCTTGTTCATGCTCTTGCCATCGACTTGAAAGCGGCAGGCGCCGAGTTGTGCGGCGAGTCTTCTTGAGGTGTCCTTGGTGAGATGCGGCCAATGGAGTGAATCCGCATCCTTGTCGCCTGCCGCGGCTTCGACGAGGCGCTTCCACAGCCGAATGGGGATCTTGAACATCGGGTCGTTCACCACTTTCTTGCGGGGCGAGTCGATGCGTTTCTGTTCGAAGCCCGCAATGATCGTCTCCTCGCGCAGATCGCCGCACCAGTTGACGATGACTTCGAAGCGGTAGTCGCGCTCTAACAAGTCGCGCGCTCCCCAGGCGGAAATTCGCAGGATGCCGGGGCCGCTCAATCCCCAGTGGGTGATCAGCACCGGACCGGAGGAGGCGAGTTTGAGTCCCGCGATTTTCACGCCGGCGTGGCCGACGGAGAGGCCTTGGAGATCGGCGAGTCGGGGGTCGGAGATCTTGAAGGTGAAGAGCGAAGGGGCGGCGACTTGGATGCGATGTCCGAACTGCTCGGCGAGATCGGAGCCGAAGCGGTTCCGCGTCCCACCAAGTGTTAGAAGAAGGGCGCGTGTGCGGAGGCTGGTTCCCTCACTGAGTGCTGCCTCGTAGTCTCCATCGTCGAGTCGGGACACCGACTTCACAGCGGTCGATTTCCTGACTTCCACGCCAGCGTCGCGGGCGCTGACGGTGAGGCAGTCGATGATGCTCTGCGAGCTGTCCGACTGCGGAAAGACGCGTCCGTCGGATTCAATCTTCAATGGCACGCCGCGACTTTCGAACCACTCCATCGTATCCGTCGGCCCCCAGTGGTGGAAGGGACCGAGCAGTTGTTTCGAGCCGCGTGGGTAGAACGCGCTCAGCGCGCGTGGGTCGAAGCAGGCGTGGGTGACGTTGCAGCGGCCTCCGCCGGAGATCCTCACTTTGCCAAGGACTTCGCGGCTTTTCTCCAGAATGACGATGCGTGATCCGGGACGCGCCTCAGCGAAGGTGATCGCGGCGAAATAGCCCGCAGCACCTCCTCCCGCGACGATCAGATCGTAGGCTTCGGCTGAATGAGGCGCGTAATCGGACGGCATTGCGGCATCATGCTGGGCCAAGGCACCTGGCCATGCGAACCTTTCTACGGCAGGAGATAACGCACCTGGAAACCCGCCGAGTAGCCCGAGGGATCGATCTTGAAAGTCGTTGGTCCGGCTTGGGCGCGAAACTCGGAAGCGGTATCAATTCGAAAGTAACCCCCGATCGCCCAGCCATCTCCGATGTCGTAGGAGATATCGGCCTGGCCGTAGAGACCCGGTCGGAATTTCACCCCCGAGTCGCCCTCGGCCCAGCGCGCGACGGTCGAGGTGCCGGCGCTGTTGGTGCCATTCAAACGTTCGCCCTGACGTGCATCCCAATCATAGATGTTGAAGATTGCACCCCCTTGAAGGCTCATCGAAAAAGGTCCCCATGAACGGGTGAGGCTTGGCCCCAGGGTGAAACTGAAGACGTTGATGTCGATGCTGGTCCAAACCTGATTCGAGAAGCTTGCGCTGTCGGTGAAGAGCAACACGGGGGTGATCGTGCGCGTGGTCGGGAAGTTGCTGATTAGCGGACCCGGCCCACCGATGGTTCCGAAGTAGGGCGCGGCCGGGGCGATGACGCCGTTGAGGTCATAGCGGTCGACATAGTCGAGTCGGTAGTCATCCCGGAACTGGTTGCCCGAGTAGTTCGAGTAGCTCAGTGATTGATCGACCTGCGTAAAATCAAAGCCGCCACTGAATCCCACGCGGAAGCCCCAGAGCTTCTGCGGGCCCCGGGCATCGATTTGAATGTGTGGTGAGAAACCCCGCAGGCTGTCGCGACTCGAGGCCCCGAAGCTGGGAATGTTGAAGCTGTCCCGAAGCGTGCTTTCAAAGCCCGTCGCCGACTGAACGAGTTGGTTTCCCTGAACCTGGCCTGCGTTGTCATAACCCCAGAACCATGTGCTGCCATCGACGGGTGTGCCGGCATCCTGTCGGACGTAGCCATCATTGTAGAATCGTTCGGCGGCAGCGTTTTGATCTCCCACATTCGGCGTGGTAAGAGAGCTGTTTCCGACGAAGGAAGGAACAAGGACTCCGCCGCTGCGGTAACCGCTGTTGATCTTGAGGGTTCCGATGCTGCGGACGGCTGGACCGGCCGAGACGGTCCATTCCCAATTGCCGCTGTTGGAGGCCGGGCTCTTGGCGTCGCCGGCGTAGGCTGGGAAGGCGAGGAGAAGGAGAAGAAATGCAGGCTTCATGAGGATGAGGGGGAGGATTTACTCGGCAGCTGAACCCAGCTCACGGACACGATAGAAGCGGGAGGATTTGTCGGAAGGGGGAGCATCCGTTCGGGGCGGCCCTCGGTCGATCCACTGGACGCGGTTGCCGGCGGCCCGGATGCGCACCGGTGAAACCTTCCAGTCGGTGGCGTTGTTCGAGTACTGGATTTCGTAGAGCGCTCCGGGTTGTGAGTTGAATTCAATCAGCAGGCCGTCGTCGAGTAGGACACAGCGATCAACGGCGAGACCGGCATCGCCTGCGGCAGGATCGGACTCGGGTTCGGTGACGAGGGTGACGCCAATCTGGGGATCGAGCACCGTGCCGCGAACGGGCGTGAAGTATTCGAGGATGAGGGTTACCGAAGCCCCGGCGGCGAGCGGCTGGCGATGTTCGATCTGCCAGATGTCTCCCTCGCAGTCCGAGGCGTTGTTGACACAGACACCTTCGGGTAGTCCGGTGATTGTTAGATCAAAGCCGGCGATCTCGCGAGCAGCGGGGTTGGTGATGGTGATGGTGTGCTCGTACAGTCCGGTCTGGCGATTGAGTTGCAGCGTGGCGGCGAGCTGGAGTTCGGGAAGGGGGAGGGCTGGGACGGTGAAGGTAATGCTGGTTTCGCTGGCGTTGCCTGCGGAATCAGTCATGGAAACAACGACCTCGGAAGAACCGGATTGCCATGGGTTGTAGATGATGCTCAGGTCGCCGGTGTCCGCTCCGATCTCGATTCCCCGGAAAATTTCAGGCCGGGAGATGGACACAATGGACCAGGTCAGCGTGTCGCTGGGGTCGGATTCCTCGGCTACTTCTGAAAGCGAAATCAGCAGGTCATTGGCGCTTGGGGGAGTCGCAATCATGTCCGGAGTATCTTTTGAAAACTCAGGTGCCAGGTTGGCGAAGTGAGTGCTGACTCCCTGACTGCCGGTGATGATGAGGTATCCGTTGCTGTAGGCAATCGTGCCTCCAACCGGGATCACTTGGGCGGGTTCGTCAGCGTCCAGCCTGAAGATCCAAGTCTTGAACGCGTTCGCAAATGCCAGGTGATCGTTGAAGATGATCGGCTGGCCGATGGCCCGGTTTGCGAAGCTCTTCAGTTCGTCTCCAACAAGATAGTCGCCAAGGTGGTCGCCTGTCGACATGTCCACCACGCTGACACCGAGGTCCCCCATGACGTAGGCTTTGCCGTCGTAAATCGACGGGTCACCAATCAACGAATAATCCTCAAGGGCACGCCATTTGATGGTGGCATGCTTGATATCGAAGCAATAGAGCCCACTACCGAGGACCAGAGCCGCGCCGGGTGTCACGACCGTTGTCTTGCCATCCACGAAAGTGTCGCCCCTTTCCATTGGAATGGACCACCTGATGACCCCATCGCTCGGCCGGATGGAGTTGAAATTCCGGCGGTCATAGGCGAAGAGCTGCCCGCTGGCAAAAGTGGGGGTCCAGTTGTCCGCCTGATTGAGGCGCTGGAAAAACCGCTGGTCTCCTGTGTCGAAGTCGTAGCCATAGATACCCCCAAATGTGCCTCCGGTAATGAAGATTCCTTGGTCAGAGACAGCGGGAGCCTCGAACGAGCCTCCTTGGATATTGAAGGGAAGTTGCGAGAGGAGGGATCCATCCATTGCGTCTACTTTCCAGACTTTCGAGTTATCACGCGCGGATTCCTGGAAGTAGAGATCTCCTTCGTAGTAGGTCGCCTCTTGGAAATTGCCGGAAGATGGCGGTGCTTCCAAGCGCCAGATCTCGGCGCCGGTCTCCAAGTCATAGGCGGTGAGGTCCTTTCTGGTGCTGGCGAAGACCCGACCTTCGGCAATGACGGCCCGCAGGACAAAGGTGTCAGCGGCGCTCGGAGTTGTCCAAGCCGGCACGAAGGTGTGACGCCCCAAAGTCGCGGGATAGTGACCGGTGCGCCACTGGTTTCCTCCCATCGTTGTCCAGTCTCCGGCGAAGCGACTACCGGGTGCCACGGTGATGACGGCCGTTTCGGACGTCCTGGAGGCGACGGCATTGGTGACAATCACGCTGTATTCGCCGGAGTCGTCGAAATCGGGCTGGAACAGGTTGAGCGTGGAGCTGTTTGCTCCCTGGATATCAAGACCGTCCTTCTGCCACTGCCATGTCAGCGGGCCGGTGCCGGTGGCTTCTGCATGCAACAAAATTTCCTGTCCAAGGTTTGAGGTCGTGGATTGAGGTTGGCGGGTGATGACGGGGACATCCGACGAATCTAGTAGCTCGATCTCTGAACTGAGTGAGTTCAGTGTTCCTTGGTCATCACGGACATCGATCTGAAACCGGTGTCGGGTGGACGGGGTGAGTGGAGGCGTACCGCTCAGGATCGCGCTGCCGTCGCCCTGATCCGAAAGCGTGAGCCATTGCGGCAGGTGTACGATGTCAAACGAGAGTTGGTCGTTCTGGTTGGCGTCAGCGGCATTGATGATGGCCTCGAAAGGTATGCCCGACACTGCCTGAGTGGCGGGAGCACCAACGAATTGAGGAGGGACGTTTCCGCTGTTCTTGGTCCGGAAGAGCCGGCATTTCGTCGATCCTGCGACGACAAGCCAGTCGTCTTCGATGGCAATCATTCCACCCAATCCGCCCGAAGTGGAATCGATGGGGATGCCCTGGATCCAATCGTCCCCGTTTTTGCGAAAGGTGAATACCGAGCCGAGAAAGAGCCCGTTGGTGTTGGCGGAGGGATCGGCGATGAACAGCATGTCGTCGGACAGTGCGAGGCTCGCTCCGAAGAAGCGGGTGGAGTTTTCAACCGAGGTTCGGTTGATGGTTCTCGTAATCGCCCAGCTGCCGCGGTTTGAGCGAGTCAGGATGTGAACCCTCTCTTCATCCAGATCGCTGAGGGCGATCGTGTCCTGGTTCATGGCCACGACGGTCCCCGGATTGTCGAAAATGCTCGAGCTTGGAAGCGTGATCTTCTGCCGCTGACTCCAAATGCCTGTGGAGGGATTTCGTCGGAAAATATAGGCACTTGGATCAAGATCGCGCGAAGGCCCCCGACCGGGTGCGGTGACAACCGCTTCGTTGCCGTAGATGGCGATCGCTCTGCCAAACTGATTTGCGTCTCTTCGATCTCTCGGTCTGATTTCTTCGAAGGGTTCCCTCATGTTCCCCAGTTCGAAGGCGAACACCCTGCCGGGAATCTCGCGGCCTGGAAACGTTCCCACCATCATCGTATCGCCAAACACATCGAGTGAACTGCCAAGTCTTTCTTCAATGCTGGCGCCGGGAGCGGTGAAAGGCGGATCACTTGCAATCACGCCGAACTCGTCCTCACGGTAGGTGAAAAGCGCGCCGATGGCATCCGCAACGCCGTTGAATCCCGCATCCGTGACAAAGCTCTGGTCACGGCCGAGACCCACCGATGACGAGAAGGATCTGAAACCTGTGTTGCCGGGGTTCCTCAATGTTCCAGTCGGTTGGCTTTCGCCAGTCGCCGGATCAAATTCGTAGATCGTAGCCTGGTCGTCCTGACCGATGATGAAGCGGTTTCCTCTCAATGCGATCGACTTGATGTCGTCGATGCCGGGTCTGCCGGCGATTTCAACCGGTGGGGCTTCCGGAAATGAAATCGTGAACGATTGAAGGGTGCCCCTGATTACTCCGGTTGGCGTCGTCGCATCGACTTGCCAAGTGTAGCGGTAGCCGGGTTCAAGCGGGGGCTGGAGGTTGAAACGGTTGTCGGTTAGATCGCGGAATACCTGAGATGTTTCAGGTCCTCCGTTCAGGGTTAAGGTGTAGGATTGCGCTCCCTCGACCGGTGACCAACCAATATATTCGGGGCTTTCCTGAAGAATCTGATCAGGGCGGGGGAAGGGGCCCGGAAGGGATACAAGCGTGTTCAAGGGTAATGAGCGGATGGTAAGATTGACCGCATCGACAAGGACCAGATGGCCATTGTCTGGGGTGATGGTTGATACTCCGCTTGCGAAGGGTAGGCTGGCTGCCTGGCGGCCTCCATCCGTCCACCAGATGTGCTCCCTGCCGACGGCGATTTCGGCTCCAGCTGAGATCGATGAGATCCTTCCCGGAAGGATGGTGAGAAGGTTGAGGTCAAGGTCGAAGACTCGGTTTTCAATGACGACCTTCGATCCGGCCTCATTCAGGATCAGCGGGGAAGTCGCATCGATTCTGAAGCTTGGCGTGCTGACCACGATCTCAGGAGAAGTTGCTGATAGGTCGATCTTGGAAACGGGTGAGGATGAGCCTTCCCTCGAGTGGTAGAGGACTTCGCCGAGGGTATCGACTTCGAGATCACCGACGGAGATGCCGATCGGGAGTGTCGTTCGTTGAAGACTATCGAGGTCCCAGCGCCGGATTCCGTTGTTAATGCCATTGATGTTGCCGCGAGTCGTGAAGAGGGAGCCTTGTCCGTTCGATTCGAGGGCGAAAGTGCCGGTTTCCAGATGGAAGGTTCTGATTAGAGCGAAGTCACTCGGGTCGATCTCACGGGTCGACGGGAACTGACGGCTGTTGACGAAAATCCGGTCGTTTGTTTTGTCGAACTCGACTTGATTCGCGTCGCGGCCGACCTCGATCGCACCCGTCACCTCGCCAGTATGGGCGCTGATCCGAAACAGATGGCTCGGGCCGGTTGCAGGATCTCCGTGGTTGAGGGCGTAGACGATTTCAGGCCGGTTCAGATCGGACACCAGGCGAGTGATGTCCATCGCGAGGACCTCGACTGAAACCGGGATCTCCCATTCGCTACCGGCGGAAGTGAAGCGTATCTCTGCCGTGTGGACTCCGGTATCGAGACCGGAAGCATCCACCTCGATATCAATCGTGCCGCCGGTAGTGCCGCGGCTCCTTTCCAAGGTCAGCCACGCCGCGGAGCTTGACGCAATCCACGAAGTCGGTTCAGGAGCTGAAATCTCAAGGGTCTCGGGAGCGCGGGCCGTATTCTGAAGAACAACTAGATCTAGGCTGGTCGGGAATAGCTGGGCGGGAGCAGCCGTAAAGGTCCAGACCTCCCCAGGTTGAAGGCCTTTGTTGTTGCGGATATCGACTCTCCAAAAGTATTCCTGGCCGGGATCGAGCGCGATTGGTTCGGGCCAGCGGCTCCCGGTCACCGTTCCGAGGAGAGTGTTGCTTGCGGGGGTGGCATTGGTCACCGCGTCTCGACTTGTGCCAAAGTATAAATCGTAGGACCGGGCGAATGGATCGGTCGACCACTCGAGTTTTGCTTCGGGGCTTGCGACGGTTTGCCCGTCGGGTGGCGAAGGAGACAGGTCTGTTGAGGGGAGTGGTCCGAAGGTTCGCAAATCGAACGCGGTGAAGGAGGAAGGTTCAAAGAGGAACAGTTTCTCCTGATCCATCGATACGGCCTGGATGGCCGTCGATACCGGAAGGTCGCCGACCTTTAGCCCACTGCGTCCCCTGAAAATGGAATCGTCCGTGAAGATCAGGTCGCCACGGAATGTGGCGGCCCTTACCCGGTCTTGGTAGGAGTGGAGTTGGTTGAGATTCGCGTCGAAGGCACCCTTGTTCCAGCAGATCAGACTACCGTCTCCGCTGACGATGAGTTGCCCGATTCGGAAAAAACTGTCGAGAACGACCTCCTCTGAGCCCGTCTCGGTGACCTCTTCAGCTCCTATCTCAAAACGCTGGATGCGAGCCGGACTGCGAGAGGAACCGTGATAAAGAAATCGTCCGGATGGGTCGGAAGCGGTGTCTCCCTGTCCAACGAAATTACTAACCAGCACCTCTCCGCTTTCCGTGTTGAGAAGGAAGGCACCGCTGATGTTGAATCCGCCCTGAACGATCAGTCTTCCGGCCGGCCCGGCAGCCAGCTTGTAGGTGTCGACTCCCTGGGGGCCACCTTCGAATTCGCCGGGAATCTGATAGATTTGAAGCTCCTCAAGGCTGTCACGGTCAAAAGCGCGGATGATCAGTTGCTCCCGGTTGGTTACGTAAATGCGGTTGTCGAGATAGTGAATCGCGAGGTCGGTGGCCGCTTTACCAACGGGAATGGCCCGCACGATCTCTTCACTGTTGGCATCGATGACCAGCAGGAAGGCCGGGACTGCCGGGACATTGGGTTCTTCTGAAATCGCATAGATATGGGGAGAGGTGATGTCTGCCTTGGCGACGACAAAATTCAGAGGACGAATGTTTGCCTCCAGTGGAACCGAAAAGGTGGTGGCTCCGCTGGTCACGTCGATGGATCCCGAGTGAACACCCGCCTCAAGTTGAGAAGCGTCGATGATGACTTCCAGTGAACTTGGAGTGGAGCCCGTCTCCTCGGAGAAGGAGACCCAGGGGGTGTTGCTGGAAAGCGACCAGGAGGCGAGGGTCGGCGAGGTGATTTCGAGCGTTTCCCTGTGATCTGAGAATCCTGCGACGGTCGTTGCCTTGATGTCGGAGGAGGAAAGTTTGAGGCTGGAAACTTCGAACGAGCGGATTGCGTCTTCGCCAAGTGAGCCATTGGCTAGAACGGGGACGGCCCGCCAGTAGTACGTCGCTCCTTCGGCAAGCAAGTCAGGGAGGTCAATGAAGCGGTTGGAGGTCGAGCCGAGGAAGAGCGCCGAGTTGGCAACTGCATTCATCACGGCATCGCGATCCGTGCCCAGATACACCTGATACTCCCGGATGCCGGCAAGCGGCAGCCATTGAAGGCGCGATGGGTTCAGGGCAGCGCCACCATCCGGGGGGGAGGTGGTGAACCCGAGGGATTCGGCCCCGATGGTATCCACAAGGTCGATCCAAACGAGGCTTCCTGAATTGCTATCGGATGAGACGAGGCTCGAGTAGTCGGGAGCGATCGCTTGAATTCGTGACGAACCCCCCATTGGATGGAGAATCCTTCCATCATTGCCCGCGAGGATGTTGGACTCGGTGCAGACAATCTCACCTCCCGGACTCATCGAGTAGACTTCGTCCGGATAGACAATCGGATGGCGGTCGAGATCGGATGGGTCGATCACGCGATCCTTGATCACCAGTCGGGAGCCATCCCGGCTGAGCAGGACGGGGGTGTCGAACGGATCCCGTCTGAAATTGGAAGATGAGACGGTGGCGCTTGCAGCGAGATCCGCCAAAAGGCCATCTGCCTGGATCGAGTATCCGGCAATGTAACTCGAACTGATGCCTGCCCCGTCTCCATATTGGGCCCATCCGAAGAGTGCGGACCCGTCGGGACTGAGTTCGATATCTCCGAATCCACTATTGTTCGAGGTGTCGGGAGACACTCCGGAAATCGAACTCAAGGTCTGCAAAACAACACCTGTGGTGTGGTCATATACTCTCAGGCGGGGACCCCATTGTTCATCGACGTAATAGAGGAGATTCCCGGGTCCGTACTTCACATGGCCGCCCCGGTCGTTGTTTCTGTCGTCGAATTCTGTCAGCTGATGGGTCTCGGTAACCATCAGGCGATCGAGGTCGATGCGTGAGATGGAGGGATCGGAGGTGTTGATGACGAGCAGCTCCGCGCCGTTCTCGGTGAGATCCAGATCGGTGGGCTCCTTTCCAACGGGAATGTTATGGGTGATTTCGCGGGTCAGTGAGTCAATGACGAGAATCGATCCCGGTTCTTTTCCGTTGCTGTTGATGGCATAGAATCGCGGGCGGGTCGTGTCGGCCACGATCTTGGATACGTTCAGGCGGTTTGCCAGAAGGGTTACCTCGATGGTCCTTCGTGAGATCCCGTCGGAAACCGACAAGATGGCAGTGTTGCTGCCGGCTGGAATGCCGCCGGTGGCGAAGGTGACGATGATCGTGCCGGGCTCGGTCGTTGAGTTGCTCGGAACGAGCCAGGGCTTCGAGCTTTCTACGGAAAGTGTGGTAGGCTGAGGGTTGCCTGGGGTAGGGAGGACCCTGATCGATTCCGGGGGCGGATTGACGCCGGCAAGAGAGGAGACGACGAGTTCGCTTTGTTCGAACCCGATCGTCGGATCCTGAACCTGGATCTCGAGCGTTTGCCACAGTCGTTCCGGAATGCTGGCCGGGTCAGCCTCCTGTGGGACGATCGCAAGACGGGTCGAATATTCACCCGGATCGAGCTCTGCGGCGGAAAGAGTCAGTGGAAGGGTTTCGGATTGCCCCGCACCGATCGTACCTTGTCTTTCTTCAAGGGCTACCCATGAAGGGCCGTTCGCGACGGTTTCAAGAAAGCTTGATGCGATCGATTCGAAGATTTCAGTGGGATAGAATCCGCCGCTAGCTTTTGCAAAAAGGAGGTAGTGGATCCGCCTGGTCGATGACAGCCCGTTGATCCGGTGGTGCTCGTTGTTCGTGTCGGTGAGGTGGGAGCGTGAGATTCCTGAACCCTCCGGGACGAGGATCAGGTGATTGATGGACGGATCACTTCCATCATGGACCCGCTTGACGAAGGCAAGATAGTCTTGTCCTCCGGCGGAGATGGTAAACTCGTCAGCCGTGACCGTGCCCGCGCCGTCGGCACCAAGATTTCCCGTGATGGCGAACTGGTCGATATCCTCAATCTCCGCTGAGAGAACGAACAGGCCTTCAAACTTGCGAGTGAAGTAATTGACGTTCCCCGAACCGATCGTGCGGTTGAGCGTGGTGTTGTCCGAGTAGCTGATGCTTGCTCCATCGAAGCCGATAATGTTCCCGGTATCATACATATCGTCGCCGCCATCGTTGATGCTGGATCCGGAAATTCCCTCTGAAAAAAGAAAGCGGTCGGGGATGATCGCGAGGATCTCGGCGGATGCTTCGTTCAGGCGTTCGAGCGACCCTGAAAGATCGCGGTCTCCCGCTCCTTCGAAGACGAGGGCCCATGGCCGTGCCTGGCTTCGGTTGCGGTTTTGAAACTCCAGGGGAAAAGCCACCTCGTTACCGAATCCGAGCGACTGGCGGAAGGGTCCGGGAGTTGCGAAAGAGAGTTCATTGAAATTCGTTTGAGCCCAAAGCTGGGTGGGCAGCTGGAGGGTGATGAACAGCGCAGCGAGGAGAGATCTCATTTGCAGGGGAAGATGAAGGAATATCAGCTCATTCCGGACGATCAGGTGCCGGAAGTTGTGGGTAGGGTTTATATCAGTTGCATTGGCGGTAGCAAGTCCATCAGCTGACAGCTTGAACGGGGTGCTTCTCTTCAGGGGGAGGGTCCTTAAGTTGTGCGAAGCAAGTCGGACGGGCTGTGCTCGGGTTCCCGTCGCCACCGAGGCGGGATCTGACGTAATCCTATTGTGGCACCTGCAGAAGTAGCTAGTGACAGCCGGGGATCGGGTGCGTTAGAGTCCGGCGGCAATGGACTGGGAATTCATCCAGAATAACTGGCGACACGGTATTGAGATCCTGATTTTAACGATCGGGATCTACCAGATCTACCGTGCCTTCAAGGCGACGCGTGGGGCGCGGATTCTTGTCGGGCTGGTGGTGATTCTGGTGGTTTTGACCGCGCTTTTGCAGCTCTTCAAGTTCCAGGTGATTACCTGGCTTGTGACTCGCGCGATGCTGGTCCTGCTGATCATGCTGCCGGTGATTTTCCAACCGGAGATCCGCATGGCGCTGGCCCGGGTGGGGAGCAGTCGCTGGCTGGATTGGCTGCTGCGCAATGACAGCCGGCAGATTCACCTTCTGGAAAGCGTCAATGAAGCGGTGGTGATGCTTTCGAAGAAGCGGATTGGGGCCCTGTTTGCCTTCGAGCGGAACATCGCGCTCAAACCGCAGCAGGAAACGGGAGTGACGCTGAATGCCGACTTCACGCCGGAGCTGGCGATGAGCGTCTTTTATCCAAAGTCTCCACTGCACGATGGAGGAATGATCCTGGCGGATGAGAAAGTGGTGGCGGCCGCCTGCGTGTTTCCCGTGAGTCAGCGTGAGCTTTCGGACCGTTCGACAGGACTGAGGCATCGTGCGGCAATGGGTCTGACGGAGGAGACGGATGCGGTCTGTGTGGTGGTGAGTGAGGAGACCGGATCGATTTCGATTTGCAGGGACGGATTGATGGAGCGAAACCTCGGAGAAGAGGCCTTCCGTGAGCGGATGGCGGAGATTTTCCTGAGCAATACGGAATTTAATGAGAAAGGCGTTTCGGAGAAACTGGGCACCGAAAGTCGTCGCGCTGATTCTGGCGACGGCGATCTGGATGCTGATTAGGTCCAACCTCGAAAGTGAGGGGCTTTGGGTGGAACAGAATCCACCGCGAGCGGACAAACCGACCCAGGTGGAGCTGGAGGAAGACCTGCGCAAGCTGCGCCAGAAGGTGAAGGAGTTGGAGGCGGTTCTGGACGAGGTCAAAAAGGAAGAAGAGCCATGAGCTGGTTTGTGACTGGAACCGACACGGGAGTCGGAAAGACATGGTTTTCCCGTTTGCTGGTGCAGGCTTTGAGGGCGGAGGGTCTCAATGCGGCAGGCTACAAGCCGGTGTGCTGTGGTGATCGGGACGATCCGATGATCCTGGCTGAAGCTTCGGGCGGCCTCGACATTGATGAGGTGAATCCGCTGTGGCTGAAGGCTGCGGTGGCGCCGAAGGTCGCAGCAATGCTCGGCAATGTGAATATCGACGTGGGAAGCATGATCGTCGCCGCGCGGCATTTTCAAAAGCAGCACGATCTGACGGTGGTCGAGGGAGCCGGCGGCTGGCGGGTGCCGCTGGCGGAAGGTTATGACATGGCGGATTTCGCCCGCGATTTGACCTTGCCGGTGATCGTAGTGGTGGGGAATCGGCTGGGTGCCTTGAACCACGCCATCCTGACGGTGGAGGACATCCGGGCGAGCGACCTCGAAGTGGCGGGGCTGGTGCTGAACAACCTCCAGGAGGAGCAGGATACGGCGGCGATTACCAATAAGGGAGTCATCGAAGAGCTGACCGAGGCACCGATTCTCGCGGAGATCATCCACGGTCAGGATTTTCTGGATGTGGAGCCCTTTCTCAAATCGAGAAGCTAAGAAATGCCTCTGGCGCGAGATTTCGGCTGAAACTCTGGCGTCCCTATGATTGGTTGCGGCAGATGTCGATGCCCACCATGCCAGATGCCACCGGACACTTCGGAAAGTTCGGTGGAATGTTCGTGCCGGAGACCCTGATGTCGCCGCTTGAGGAGTTGTCGAAGGCCTACGCCGCCGCACGGCAGGACCCCAAATTCCAAGAGGAGCTCGATGATTTGTTGGCCAACTACTGCGGTCGGCCGACGCCGCTGTATTTCGCCGAGCGCTGGACCGAGAAGCTGGGTGGGGCGAAAATCTACCTCAAGCGCGAGGACCTGCTGCACACCGGAGCGCATAAGATCAACAATGCGATCGGCCAGATCCTGCTCGCAAAGCGGCTCGGCAAGCAACGGATCATTGCCGAAACCGGTGCCGGTCAGCACGGCGTGGCAACGGCGACGGTCTGCGCACGCTTCGGGATGGAATGCGTGGTCTACATGGGCAAAGTCGACATGGAGCGGCAAGCCCTGAACGTCGCGCGAATGCGTCTGATGGGTGCGGAAGTCCGCGCGGTCACCGCCGGGCAGGCGACGCTCAAGGAAGCCGTCAACGAGGCGATGCGCGATTGGGTGGCATCGGTGGAGACCACCCACTACATTCTCGGCTCGGCATTGGGGGCGCATCCGTTTCCCATGATGGTGCGTGATTTCCATCGGGTGATCGGTGTCGAGACGCGCGAGCAGGTTCTGGAAAAAGAGGGCCGACTTCCCGACATGCTGGTGGCCTGCGTCGGCGGCGGATCGAATGCGATCGGCATGTTTCATCCTTTTCTCGACGACGAGAACGTTCGCTTGATCGGTGTGGAAGCGGGTGGCGACGGGATCATTCCGGAGCGCCACGCGGCGCGATTCCAGGGAGGAAAGCTCGGAGTCCTGCAAGGGACGAAGACCTGGTTGCTGGCAAATGACGACGGCCAGATCGAACTGACCCACTCGGTTTCCGCCGGCCTCGACTATGCGGCGATCGGTCCGGAGCACGCGTATCTGCAGGACATTGGGCGTGCGGAATACACCTTTGCGACGGATGACGAGGCTCTGAATGCTTTCCGGGAGCTGGCCCACACCGAGGGGATTCTTCCCGCCCTGGAGAGCGCGCATGCGATGGCGTATGTCTCAAAGATCGCCGGAAGTTTGCCGAAGGAGAGCATCCTGATCGCCAACCTTTCCGGCCGCGGTGACAAGGACGTCGAACAGGCAGCGAAGTACTTGCTTGGCGAGTCAGTCTAACAAGCAATCCCGGCGTGCCGAGGCGGACAGCACACGCCATTCTCAGTCGTCCTTCTGCCACCAGTCAGCCTTCTTTTCCCACGGCTGAGCCGGCGGCTCGTCCTTGCCGCGATCACCCGCCGGTTGGGTCGGTTCGTCCTGATTGACCTCATCGAGCAGGTCCTCGACCTCGCGATTGCTACGGCGAGCGCTGCGAATCACGGCAAAGAGGATCAGGGCCACGAAGCTGAAGCTCGTTCCAAGGATGGCGATCATCGCGATGGCGAATCCATCCACTTCCGAGATTCCAAGGAGCATGGTTATCCTGGCGTGATGATCCGTCGCATCGGGATCATGTTCGAGTACTCGAAGTCATGCTTGCGGAAGAAGTTCTGGGATTCCGCCGAGATTTTGTCGGTGAGGAGCGTGATCCTCTTGAAGTCCTTCAGGTTGGCGAACTCGATCACGTGCTCCAGCAGCTTGGTGCCGAAACCTTGACCGCGATGATCGGGGTGCACGATGACGTCTTCCATTTGAATCACGAAGCCACCCATGGCGGTCGAGATCGTGAACAAGAGGTTAACCATTCCGAAGATCTCAGAGCCGTTGCGGAGCACGAAAATCCGTCCGCGGGAAGGTTGCTCGAGGATCAGGGCGAGGCCGCGTTCCTGAGCGACCTGATCGGCGATGAAATCGTCGGAACCCGAAAAGAGGCCCATGGTGAGTTCGACGAGCGCGGGTAAATCCTCGATCGTGGCGGGCTCGACCTTGGGACTTTCGAGGCTGGTGGTTCCAGTCGCGGAGGGGGTCAATTCGTTCACGTCGCGAAGATTGGCACGCATCGACACCGGGGACACGGAATTTTCTGTCGGAGGAAGGAATTTTTTAACGAAATCGGGCAAATTGGCGGATTGACAAGGGTCCGGCCTTCCGTAGAGTGCGCGCCCGCGCCGCAGGGTGCTCCTTATCTTTACCGACCAAAGTCATGAAACGCACTTTCCAACCCTCACGCCGCAGCCGGGTCCGCCAACATGGTTTCCGTGCCCGTATGGCCACGAAAGCTGGTCGCAGGATCCTCAAGAACCGCCGTCGTAAGGGCTGCAAGCGTCTCGTGCCAAAGGGCGCTGAGCTCAAGTATGAGCGTCACACCACCCAGCACGGGCGGTAATTGAACACCGCTTCCGGGCTATGCGCCTTCCAAGGAAGCACAGCATGACGACGCGGGCCGAGTTTTCCCTCGCTCGTAAGGACGGCCGGGCGAAAGCTGGCCGTTTTGTCGTCTTGAGCACGCTGGCATCCGCCGAGTTGCCCCATCTGATGGTCGGGTTCATTACCACCCGCCGTGTCGGTAAGGCCCACGACCGCAATCGCTTACGCCGTCGGTTCCGCTCAATTGTCCAGCGTCATGCCGAAGCATTTGAGGACATGCATCGCTACCTGGTCACCATTCCACGCCCAGGGGCGAGCGAGGCGAGCTTCGAGGAATTGGAAAAAGACTGGCTCAAGCAGGCCCGCCGTCTCGGGCTGATCCGGACCGGGACGGGAGATTCGGGCACTCCAAACTGAAGTGATCCTTCCCATCGCGGATCTTCCTTGCCACGGCTAATACCCACTGCTTCGAGCCATGACCTTCCTCATCCGTCTGATCATCCGTTTCTATCAGCGCTTCCTCAATCCCGTGCTGAAGGTGCTGGCGGGACCCCTCGCGGGATGCCGCTATCAGCCGACTTGCTCCCACTATTTCCTCGAAGCCGTCGAGTGCCATGGCCCATGGAAAGGGTCCTGGTATGGGATCTGCCGGATTTTCCGCTGTCATCCTTGGGGGGGGCATGGTTATGACCCCGTGCCTCCAGCCGATGGTGCGGATCGCAATGAATCGAACCACTGACGCGGACCACTGAATTTCGTATGTACGATCGCAAGACCTGGATTGTTGTTATCGCCTGCAGCCTGCTGCTCGCGGTTAATATTTATTTCGCCCCGAAACCGGATCCCAAGGCGGTGCCCCCGGCTGTGGAGTCGACCGTGGACGGCACAGAACCCGCGCCTGAAGAAGAGCCGGGAGTGATGACCGAGCTTCCGATCGTGCCGGAGGTGGAGGCGACTTCCGTGACGCTCGAAACACCCGATGCGATTTTCACCCTGACCAGCCGTGGGGGTGGTGTGAAGACCACGGAACTCAAGCATCAGAAGTCGATCGTCAATCCGGAGGCTCATGTGATCCTCAACGAAGGGGCCGACAGTGCCGTGGGTGCCCTGTCCGATGGTCCCGACCGGATCGAGACGATCAACTACGTTTATCGTGAGAACGATTCAGTTCCAGGTGAGACGGCTGTCTTTCTCGGCAAACATCCTTCCGGACTGATCGTCAAAAAAACCTGGTCGAAGGTGCCTGTCGACGAGGAAGGCTCGAGCTATCTTTTGGAGCTTCAGCTCGATGTCGAAAATTCACGTGAAGCAACATCAAGGGTGCCGCTTGAGCAGTTCAGCCTGTTCCTTGGTCGGGCCAAACCACTGCACACCCGGGAGCTCACGCCATCCGGTTTCTTCTGGCTTGCAGACGGCAGCTTCCACTTTGAGAAGGCAACCGAGTTCAAGGGTGGGATGTTTTCCAAGGCCAAGAGCCTGATCCTCGAGTCGGCGGAGCAGATGCAGTATGCGGGGGTCTCCAGCCAGCTTTTCGCCACGGTCATTCGGCCGACGGAAGTCACGACTGGCGGCGTTTGGAGCAAGGGCTTCGAAACCAAACTGGGTAAAGACGACAAGCAGGTGCTGGGCGTTCGTGCCGGCTACACCCTGCCGACGGTCACGCTGAATCCCGGTGACCGGCAGAGCTACACCTACAAGGTCTTCATGGGGCCGAAGGACAACCGCATGCTTCGACGCATGGGTGACGGCTGGGGTGAGATCATGAACTACGGCTGGTTTAGTATTTTCAGCCGCTTCATGAATTTCCTGCTGGTCCACATTCATGATCTGATCAGCAAGATCTCCGACAAGTGGTCATGGGGTTGGGCAATCATCATCGTGACCCTGGTGGTGCGCGCTGCCATGTGGCCGCTCTATGCCCGTTCGAATCGCACCATGAAGCGGATGGCCAAGCTCAAGCCGGAGATGGACAAGCTCAAGGAGCAGTACCCCGATGATCCGGCGAAGGTACAGCAGGAGGTGATGGGGCTTTACCGCAAGTTCGGCATCAACCCGGTCGGCGGCTGTTTGCCGATGCTGGCCCAGATCCCGATCTTCTTCGGCTTCTACCGGATGCTCCAGTATGCCGTCGAGCTGCGTGGTCAGGGTTTCCTCTGGGTCGATGATCTCTCGATGCCCGATACGGTGGCGCACATCATGGGCTATCCGCTGAACATCCTGCCGATTGTGATGGGCCTTTCCAGCTTCGCCCAGATGCAGATGATGCCGAATACCTCCGGCGACAAGACCCAGCAAACCATCATGAAGTTGATGCCGCTGATGTTCTTCTTTTTCTGTTACAACTTCGCTTCGGCGCTCGCCCTCTACTGGACGACTTCGAACATCTTCTCGATCTTCCAGACCTGGTTGACCGCGCGGATGCCGGAGCCCGAGTTGAAGGCCAAGCCGGGTGGCGGCGGGAAATCCTTCATGGAGAAGATGGCGGCCGCTGCCGAACAGCAGCAGAAGATGAAAAAGGCCCGTGGCCGCGTGGTCGAGGAAGACAAGACTCCGAAGAAAAAGCGTGGTCCAAGGACCGGTGGATAGGAGGCGCGACGCCCCCGTCGCGCAAGGGTGGATGGCTCGGACCAGCGGAGTCGGTTCTCCCAAAGTGATGAGGTGATGGATGAATCTGACTTTGTGGCACGAGGTCGAGCCACCCCTAAAACGCCACCTCAAGCACGTGGAAGCGGCTGCCCATCTGTCCGGGATGGGTGAGGGTCTGGAAGTTTCTCAAAAGCTTCATCGTCGCGGGATCGGTCTGGCCTTCCAGGCTGAGAAGCCAGGGGCGAGAGACTTCTGTCAGGAAACGTGCCTGGTTTTCAAAGCGTAGGGTCGATCCACCGAGCGACTCGACGGCTTCCATCACCGCGCTGAAATCCACGTGGGCGGTGATGTCCTGGGTGCCGGGCAAACTCAGCGGATCTTCGCCGGCTTCGTGGCGGCGAAAGGTGCGGAGCGTTCCCGTGGTGCGGGCCTCGGCATAGTAGTCGTCACGCTCGAATCCATAGTCGATCCACAGCATCCGGCCCTGCTGGATGGTGGCGATGAGCGGCTGCAGGAATTCCACGAAGCCCGGTCGCACCTCGGTGCGATAGCCGGGAGCCCGCAGCGGCAGGGATGCCGTGATCGCCGGCGCGGGGCCGAGATCGCGCCATTCAAAGCTCCCGTCCTCCGAAATCGCCACGCCAAGCTCGTGCCAGCCGTCTTCAGTAGCCTCGACCAGATGGAAGGGCAGGGCGTCGAGGACCTCGTTCGCAAGCAGGTAGCCCGGCAAGGGGGCGAGCGAGGCGGGATCGCCCGTGAGGGTCAGTCGGTCGGCAAACTCCGCGAGTCGCTGGCGCTGGGCGATGGCGAGGCGTTCGAGCGGCTCGAGGATGACATAATTGACTCCGGCGTAGGCGGCGGGGTGGGCGCTCCGCAGTGCACTCAGAATGTCCTCCGCCAGAGTGCCGTCGTGCGCCCCCAATTCCACGATTCTCCAAGCACCGGGCTGGGCGGATTTTTGCCACCAGCTGGCGATGTGGGAGGCCAGAAGACGCCCGAAAAGCGGGCCAGCGGTGACACTGGTGAAGAAATCGCCCGCCTTTCCAACCTGGTCCGCCCGCCCGGCGTAGTAGCCTGCCTGCGGGTCGTAGAGCGCCATTTCCATGAACTTGGGAAAGGGAATGGCACCCGTTTCCCCAATTCTACGGACAATCCGGCTGGCCAAGCCCGCTATTGCCTCGGAAGCGCCTTCCCGGTATTCCCCCTGGGAAACCGCATCGCCCTCCCGGCCTACCTTTTTCTGATTCTCCATGTCGCAATCTCCGAAATCTCCGCGGACCAAGCGGAAGAAGCCTCGCTTCTACAAGCGCAAAGGCTTTTGGCTGACACTCGTGCTGCTCGGCGCGCTGGCGGTAGGCATCGGCTGGGTGGCGGCTGAAAGGTTCACCCGACCCTATCGCGAACGCGCGGAGGAGTACGACCTGAAGCTCATCGACAAGGTCGAGCTGCCAAGCATCATTCTTGGCCGCGATGGCGGAGAAATCGGACGGATCTTCGTTCAGAACCGCAGCGTCATCTCCATCGATGAGGTCCCGGAGAATTTCATCGAAGCTTTGCGCGCGGGGGAAGACAAACGCTTCTTCAAGCACGACGGGGTCGATTTTTTCGGGATCGCCCGGGCGGCCAAGGACTGGTTTTCCGAGGGGGAAGCGGTCTCCGGTGCCTCGACCATCACCCAGCAGCTCGCGCGGGGAGCCTTCGACCTCGAAGGGGATCGCAAGAAGTACGGCGAAAGTAGTATCGAACGGAAGCTCGTCGAGGTCTTCCTCGCGATGCGCATTGAGAAGCGCTATCGCAAGGCCGACATTCTGGAGTTTTATCTCAACCGCATTTATTTCGGCAGCGGCTTCTACGGGATCCGCTCGGCGTCCCTCGGCTACTTTGGGAAGGAGCCGATTGAACTGAGCCAGCTGGAGTGCGCGACGATTGTCGGACTGATCAAGAACCCGACCTGGCTCTCACCATTGAACAGCCCCGAGGCCTGCAAGAATGCCCGCAACATGGTGATCACCCGCATGGCCGGCCTCGACATGGTGACCGAGGCGGAGGCGGCGAGGATGCGCACTTCGCCGATCGATCTGAACCCGAAGCCGCTGCAACGCGGCACGTCTCATCTCTACGAACGGATTGCTGACGAAATCCGTGAACTGTTAGGAAACGAAGCTCTGGCAGCTGGTGGATTCACCATTCGGACCACCATCGATTCGAGAGTCCAGCGTGCCGCCGAGCAGGCCCTGGAGAAGGCCTTGCTCAAGGCGGAGGCCCATCCCGGCTACGTGAATTCGAAGCGCGCGGATTTCAAGAAGACCAAGGACGCGCTTCCCGAGTATCTTCAGGGTGCGGTGTTGATGGTTGATCACCGCAGCGGCGAAGTCATCGCCCACGTGGGTGGTCGTGATTATGCCGACGCGCCTTTCGATGTGATTGAGCTGGGTCGCAGACCACTTGGAACGGCTTTCCATCCGATTCTCTACGCCGCGGCCTTTGAGTCAGGAAAGACACCGGCTGACACGGTCGAGGACGAGGCGATGGACAACCGGGCGGTGATGGTCGGCGGTCGTGAAGGAATTCTCGGTGAGTGGGGGATGGAAACACCCAAGCCGCGCTACGAAGGACAGATCACCTGTCGACGTGCACTTGAAAGTTCGAAAGTGGCGGCGTCGGTTCGGGTGGCCAATGACGTGGGACTCGACAAGGTGGTGGCAACGGCGTCCGCTTTTGGTCTGCCGATGGAGAATGTCGAGCTACTGCCGCGAATCGCCGTTGGCTGGGAGTCGGCTTCGCTGAAGGACATGGTGCGTGCCTATGCAGCCTTCGCGCGAGGTGGCAAGACCGGACCGAAGAAGCAGTGGATCGTCTCCAGCGTGCGGGACGCGGATGATTTGGTGAGGTTCCAGAGACCGGTTATCCAGCCGGAGCGGCAGCAGGCGATCTCGGATGCCACCGCGTTCCAGATCCACAGCATTCTCCAGGGTGGCATGGAGCGAGGAAGTGCGATGGGCGTGCTCGATCAGTTGCAGGAGCGTCCCTTCAGCGGAGCCGGCAAGTCGGGCACGACTCAGGACTTTTCCGACAACTGGTTCCTCGGCTACAATGGACGAATTTCCTGCGGGGTCTGGATTGGCTTTTTGCAGGATGGCAAGACGATCTATGAAGGCGCTTTTGCGAAGGACCTGGCGATGCCGGTGTGGACGGAAACGATGAACGCGGCGGTGGCTTTCAGCGGTCGCGGAGTTCCGCAACCCACGAGCATCGTCGAGGCGCAGGTTTGCCGGGTTTCCGGTCAGCAATCGACGCCCTACTGCTATGAGATGTTCGAGGACCCGGAAACGGGTGTGCCGCGTTCCCGCCCGGCAGCGATCAAGGAATACTTCCGCATGGGCACCGAGAATATCCCCTACTGCACCATTCACTCCGGATCGACTCCGGTCGATCCTGCCGCCGGCGTGATGGATCTCAGCGAGTTGGCGGTGATCGATACCTCTCCGGTCCGTCCCAAGGAACCCACTCTCGTTGGCATTGATCCTTTCCACAGTGTGCAGATCAGCGCGGAGAATGCTCCCAAGACCCGCTTCCGCTCCGGCCAGATCAACGTCCTCGACAGCTTCGATCTGGAGGAAGCGGACCAATCGTTTGACCTTCCGCGACCCCGGCGACTGGAGATTTTGCCGGATTGAGGGGCGAGTTCTTGCCTCAAGTCGGGTTCCTGAGCCATCGTTCGCCCGTGGCTGAACTCTCACAATCGTCGCGGCGCTGGAACGGATTTGTCTGTCCCGATTGTCGTCACGTCTTCCGGGTGGCCAAGGACCACGACGGTCGGGGAATTGTCTGCCCATCATGCCGCCGGATGCTGCGTCTTCCGGGCGATGGGGATGAGATCCCGGATCTGATCATTCCCGGGCTCATGGAGGAAGCCCATCATGAACCAGAAGCTGACGAAGCCGCGGATCAGGATGGCCGGAAGATGAAGCGCCGGCGGGTTCACAAACCCGAGGACATCTTCGATGAGACCTTCGCCAAGAAAGAAGAGGTCAGCTCGAATTTCGTGCGGGGGCTGTTGGGAGCGATTGCCGTCCTCGGTGCCGTGGTCGTGGTGGTGCTGCTGTGGCCCAGCGACAAGAGTCAGATCAAGGATGGCAAGGCACCCGTGCTCACCCGCGCGGCGCAGCCCGAGAAGGATGAACTTGCGATTCAGGCCGAGCGCGAGGTGGTCAGGCCGAAGCTGGTCGAAGACGAGATTCAGCCGGTCTACGAAGCCTTCATGAATGCGGAAAGCCCCGAGGAGATGGCCCGCTGGGTCCGGCATCCCGAGCTCACCTTGCCGAGGATCAAAAAATTCCATGGTGATGACTTCGCCCCCGTCGGCTTCTCCTCGATCAACTGGGGCGACGAACCCACCAGGATCGGCACGGCGATCAAGGCCCGGGTCCAGGATGCCGATTATACCCAACGCGAAATTTATGCGCTCAAGGAGGACGGCTGGAAGATTGATTGGGAGAGCTGGGCCGGATGGTCCGAATTGAGCTGGGAGGAAATCAAGCAGCAACGGCCGGTGGAGCCGGTGCTATTCCGGGTCGTGGTCAGCGATGTCTCTTACTACAACTTCTCGTTCTCGGACGAGTCCGAGTGGTCGAGCTATCGCATTGAATCGCAGGACGGCGAGCAAACGCTCTTCGCTTACGTGCCGCGAGCGAGCGAACTGGATTCGCTGATGAAGTCCCACGAAGGAATCGAGAAACGCCCGATGATTCTCAAAATACGATACCCGGAGGATGCCGTTTCTGACAACCAAGTCGAGGTGGTGGAAATCGT
The DNA here is from genome assembly GCF_049672945.1 of Haloferula sp. Classification (NCBI taxonomy): domain Bacteria; kingdom Pseudomonadati; phylum Verrucomicrobiota; class Verrucomicrobiia; order Verrucomicrobiales; family Verrucomicrobiaceae; genus Haloferula; species Haloferula sp. The sequence goes on from NZ_JBATWY010000246.1 coordinate 28,474, forward strand.
CACCACCGGGTGGCTCGCTCCGGTCGACGCGTCATGAAAACCACTTACGACAAGGTCCTCGAACTCAACCTCAATCCCGAAGCCTACGGCACCTTCGCGGAAATCGGCGCAGGCCAGGAAACCGCCAACTGGTTTTTCCGAGCCTCCGGCACCGCCGGCACGGTCGCGAAGAGCATCTCGGCCTACGACATGACGATGAGCGATGCCATTTATGGCAAGAGCGGTCGCTATGTTTCCCAAGAACGGCTTGGGCAAATGATGGAGCATGAGTTCGGCCTGCTTGTCGAGCGCCTCGCTCCCGAACGTCAGGCCGACACCTGCTTCTTCTCCTTCTGCAATACCGTCCGTGCCCGCGGCTACAAGGACGAGGGCGAATGTCATGGTTGGCTGGGCCTGCGCTTCCAGTTGAAGCCCGGTGACCCGCCTTCGGACATCTTCATCCATGTCCGCTTGCTCGATGAGGAAAACCTCGACCAGATGGAAGCCCTGGGAGTGATCGGTGTGAATTTCATCCACGCCGCCTTCTGCTATCGCGACGAGCTGTCCCGCTTTGCCAAATCGCTGGTCGAGAATCTTGGCCCTGGTCGGGTCGAAGTTGATATGCTGCGCTTCAGCGGCCATGGCTTCGAGTTCTTCGACAATCGCCTATGCGCCCTGCAGCTGGTTGAGTCCGGGCTCACGGACGCGACGATGTTCACGCCGTCCGGTGAGGTGGTGCAGGCGGCGGACGCGCTTTATAAACGTCCCATCCTACTGCTGCGTGGCAGCTTTGATCCGGTGACCAAGCTCCACCTTGAAATGATCGAGCAGGCACGTGTCAGCTTCAACCCGTCCCTCGAGCCGGATCAGATTGATCGCACCCTCGAACTGTGTGAGATCTCGATGACCAACCTCTTGCGCGGAGGGAGCGTCGATCATGTCGACTTCATCGACCGAGCGGATGCCTTGCAGGCTTTGGGAAAAACGGTGCTCGTCTCAAGCTGTGCCGAGTTCCACCGGATCGCCGCCTACCTCAGTCGCTACACCGAACTACCGATTGGTTTCATCCTGAGCATCGGCCTGCTCAACGAACTGTTCAAACCGAAGTGGTCGGCCAATCTTGCGGGGGGACGCCTCGAATCCTTCGGACGCCTGTTCAAGAAAAACGTCTCACTCTTCGTCTATCCTTGGATGAACCGCAAGACCGGTGAGGTGGTGACCTCCGACGGATTCCGGCCACCGGAAGATGCGACGCATCTTTACCGTCACTTCACTGAAAGCCGTCGCATTCGCAGCATTCCCTATCGCGACTTCGATCTACTCCGCTTCACCAGCCGCGACATCCAGAAGATGATCCAGGACGGTGATCCGAAGTGGAAGGAATACGTCCCTGAAGTGGCCCATCGTGCCGCCCAGCACCTTCACGGCCGGGAAGGAAAAAAGAAGAAGGCGTGATGGGTCCGGCTTGACGGTGCACGGCGAAAGGGCGTTCCCGTCCTGTCGAAACAGCGTGTGAGATTGCGCCACCGGTCCTTCTCCAAGCCATCAGCTCAAGTGGTTCCAGAAATTCAATGCCCCACGCTCTCATTGCGACGATGAAGCCGGCTTCTGGGTGTCCCTCAAAATAACGGGGACGAAGGCAGGCAGGCGAAAGACCCAAGCGATTACCGGCTGGCGGCCGCGAGGTCTGAAGCGAGTGCCGAACCAAGCACATCCAGCCAAGATTGGTCGCTTGTCTCGATTTTTCCTTGTCTCCCGTGATCGAACGATCACAACTGGAGTAAAAGTAGAGCTATGAATTTGTTCGGTCCCCGCTTGCTTTCGGCCCTTGTCGCGGCCGCGCCCGTCTCTCTCCACGCTCAGAATATTTTTCTGCTTTCTGAGGAGGATGTTCTCTTGGATTCCGCATTTTCGTGGCACGGCTTGGATGGATTTTATTGGTCGAACGGATTACCTCCCGGGCCACAGATTAATGCTGTAGTAGGTGAGATTGTCGGCCCGGGCGGGGCGGTACTCGATCCACCCAACGGGGAATCGATTCTGGTTTTTCTCGAGGATGCGGTAACAGTCCGCTCGCTCCAAACGCTCGATTTCTTTGATCTATCCAGCAATGGCTTCGATCTCACGGTGAACGAATCGACCGATCTTGCGGGTTTTCTGAGCGTCATGGGGAGCCAGGTGAGTCTTGGGGATTTCACGCAGTATGATCCCTTGACGGGTCGATTGGACGCCGGGACAGGACTGGCGCTGAGCGATGGCGAGGATGGCGATCCCGGAATCCTCGAGTTTAACGGGGCGAACATTGTGATCAACAACACGGCCTTGAATCTATCCGGCCCCAACTTTGTGATCAGGGATCAGATTACCGGCCTCGATGCGCTACGTAATTTCGCTCGGAATGATGGCGTTGTCGTCCTCGACGATGGGGCATCCGTCGTTACACCCGGGAACTTCATCAACGATCAGCAAATTTTCCTCGCAGCAAATCCATCGGTCCGAGTGCCTGTCTTCACGGTTTCGGGAAATCTTCAGAACAATGGTGAAATATGGCTTCAGGGAAATAGCTCATTCAGCGTGGCCGGCGGCTATTCCGGTTCGGGGCAGATTTTCACCAGCGGCTCCAACAACCAAATTTCGGTGGTGGGAGCCTTCATCCAGAGCGGTGGGGACCTTGATGTGGATGACGAGTTCGATGTGACCTCGGATTTGGAGCTGAACGGGAATCTCACCCTGACCGAAGCGGGCGCCGTGGTCAGGGTCGGCGGTGATCTTCGCGGCAACAACAGCCTGACGATCATGAAAGGTGATGGCACTGAGATCGTGGTCACGGGTGACATCCTTCAGACCGGCGGCAAGATCGATACCGGACCAAGCGGAGTGGACGCCTCGATTCTTCGTGCGAGGACGATGACCTATCAGAACAATGCCTGCATATCGGGCGAGGGGAAACTCATCACCGGCAACGTCAACATCAACAATTCCTTCCTCACTCCAGGCAACACACCGGGACAGCTCGAAATCGAAGGGAGTCTCACCATTACCGGCAGCTCGGATCTTGAAATCGAACTCGGGGGAACCGTCCAAGGTGAGACCTATGACCATCTGATCCAAAGCGGGGGAACCACCGGCCTCACGCTTGGTGGAACCCTGACCATCAAGCTCGTTGATGGCTTCGAGTGCGAACTCATGGGAAGCGACACCTTCACGGTGGTGACCAGCGATATGCCGATCAGTGGCGCCTTCATGAATGTGGCCGATGGTGAACGCTTGGAGACCAGCGACGGCCTTGGGACCTTCATCGTCCGCTACGGAACGAACGCAGCCGTTCCGAACGCAGTCGTGCTCTCGGACTTCGTCGCCGCCCCGGTGGCGACAGTCAGCTTCAATGACTGGGCAATTAATCAAGGATTTCTACCCGACACCCTTCCGAACGGTGATGCCGATGGGAACGGGGTGCCCGATATCCTCCAATACTTCAGCGGGGCTTCGTCGGGAGTTTTGCCGAAGCAGACCCTGACCATAGATGAAAGCCAAGGACTGATGGTTTGGACCTTTGGAGTTCCGAAAACGGTGACCGGTATTACTCCGCGAACCATCACCATGAACCAACTCCCGGCATTCGAGATCGTAGAGGGCCCACTTCCCCAACTCGTTGCGACGACGGCAACCAAGAATATCTACCGGGTAGAGGTGCCACTAGCCAGCCCGCGACAGTTCCTCCAATTGGTCGTTGAACTGGACTGACGTTCCACTCGTAAATGGATTGAACTTTCAGAGGAACACCATGGACCGCGGATACCTCGGTGGCCTTGCACTAGTGCATCTGCCGCCGTCATCTGATGGGTAATGCTTGATTTTTGGATTTGTTTTCCGCCACCGCCAAAAGCGTCATTCACGTGGGAATCGTGGTGCTCAATCTCGACACCTGCTTGAGGGCGGTGATTTTTATGGCTCATGGCCCGGCTCCAAGGGTGGTCGGCAGGCACGCAAGCTGTCCATCGAAGCCGCTCTACCCGAAGTCCCCGGATTCGATTCACCGCCATTGCCGATTCGCTAAGAAACCCGGTCGCCGGAAAAGTGACGTGAGGGACTTTTTCATGAAGCCCCAATTACTCGATATCAAGAACGGTCAGGTGGTGTAGCCAAGCCAGGGGCCGAGCCATCTTTCGGCCTCTTCGATGGTCCAACCCTTGCGTTGGGCGTAGTCTTCGATCTGGTCCTTCTGGATCTCGCTGATTGCGAAGTAGTGGCTTTCCGGGTGCGAGAAAAGCAGGCCGGAGACGGCTGCGCCGGGATGCATGGCACAGCTTTCGGTGAGCGTTACGCCGGTTTGCTCCGATGCTTCTAGTAGATCAAAAAGGATCGGCTTTTCGGTATGATCCGGCTGCGAAGGGTAGCCGGGAGCCGGGCGAATGCCACGATAGATCTCCTTGATGAGTTCGGTGTGGTTGAACTCGTTCGGACGTTCATAACCCCACTCGACGCGTGCGCGGTGATGGAGCAGCTCGGCAAAGGCTTCGGCCAGTCGATCGGCGATGGCCTTGATCATGATGCCCTTGTAGGGATCGTTCTCCGCCTTCTCGACCTCATCGGCCCATTCGTGGGCGCCGTGGATGCCAACGACGAAGCCGCCAACGAAGTCCGTGCCCACGGGTGCGACGCAGTCCGAAAGCGCCAGGTGGGGTTTGCCGGTGGTCTTCTCGACCTGTTGGCGCAGGGTGTGGAAGGTGGCGCGCTTTTCTGTCCGGGAGTCGTCGGTCCAGACAACGATGTCGTCGCCATCGGAATTGGCGGGAAAGAAGCCATAGACGCCGCGCGCGGTGAAGCGCTTGTTGGCGATGATGTCCGCGAGCATTTCCTGAGCATCGGCAAAAAGTTCCTGGGCCTGTTCGGCACCTTCCTTGTTGCGGGTTTTGAGGACTTTTGCGTCGCGGTCCCAGACGCCGCGGATTTCCCAGGCGTGGAAAAAGGGAGTCCAGTCGATGTAGTCGGCGAGTTCGCGCAGGGACTGCTTGTCCATGACACGAGTGCCGAGGAATGACGGCTTGGCGGGCGTGTAGGTGCTCCAGTCAAAGGACAGCTTGTTGGCGCGGGCCGCTTCGAGGGAAATGGTCGGCTTGTCCTTCTTGTTGAAGGTGTCGCGCAGCTTCTCATGCTTGGCATTGTTCTCGGCGACGAACTTTTCCTTGCCGTCCTCGGAGAGCAAAGTGGTCGTGACGGGAACCGAGCGCGAAGCATCGAGGACATGAACGATCGGTCCGCTGTAGTGCTGGGCGATTTTCACGGCGGTGTGGGCGGCGGAAGTGGTGGCCCCGCCGATCAGCACCGGCAGCGTCATCTTGCGACGTTCCATTTCCTTGGCGACATGAATCATCTCGTCGAGCGATGGCGTGATCAGCCCGGAAAGTCCGATCACGTCCACCTGCTTGGCGATGGCGGTATCGAGGATCTTGTCGCAGGGAACCATGACGCCCATATCGATGACCTCGAAGCCATTGCAGGCGAGCACCACGCCGACGATGTTCTTGCCGATGTCGTGGACGTCGCCTTTCACCGTGGCCATCAGGACGCGTCCGGCGGTGAGCGTTTTCTCGGCCATGATGCGGAGGTGGGCGTCGTCTTGATTAGGATTGGCTTCGCGGAGAGATTCGATGATACCGAGGATCTTGATCTCCTTTTCCTTGGCCATGAAGGGCTCGAGGTAGGCGACGGACTTCTTCATCACGCGGGCCGATTTCACGACCTGTGGCAGGAACATCTTGCCGGCACCGAAGAGATCGCCGACGACACCCATGCCATCCATCAGCGGGCCTTCGATGACCTTGAGCGGCTTGTCGTACTGCTGTCGTGCTTCTTCCGTGTCCTCGACAATGAAGGTATCGATGCCTCTCAGGAGGGCGTGTTCGAGGCGTTTTTCGACGGGAGCATCGCGCCAGGCGAGATCCTGCACGGCGGCTTCCTTTTTGATGCCCTTGTATTCCTCGGCGAGGTCGAGCAGGCGTTCGGTGGCATCGGGATCGCGGTTGAGCAGCACATCCTCGACGGCCTTCAGAAGCTTGGGATCGATCTCGTCGTAGACCTCGAGCATGCCGGCATTGACGATGCCCATGTCCATCCCGGCCTTGCCGGCGTGGTAGAGGAAGGCGGAGTGCATCGCTTCGCGGACGGGGTTGTTGCCGCGGAAGGAGAAGGACACATTCGAGACGCCGCCGGAGACCTTCGCGCCGGGGAGGTTCTCCTTGATCCACTTGGTCGCGTTGAAAAAGTCGACCGCGTAATTGTTGTGCTCCTCGATGCCGGTGGCGACGGTCAGGATGTTGGGATCGAAAATGATATCCTGGGGATTGAATCCGACTTCATCGACGAGCACGCGATAGGCACGCTCGCAGATGCGGATCTTCTCTTCGTAAGTCGCCGCCTGACCATTCTCATCGAAGGCCATGACCACGGCGGCAGCACCGAATTTTTTGATGACGCGAGCGTTCGACTTGAATGCTTCCTCGCCTTCCTTGAGGGAGATCGAGTTGACGATGCCTTTGCCTTGGAGGCACTTCAGCCCGGCTTCGAGAATTTCCCATTTCGAGGAGTCGACGGTGATTGGCACCTTGGTGATGTCGGGTTCCGACTGCACCAGATTGAGGAAACGGGTCATCATTTCCTTGCCGTCGATGAGTCCGTCATCGAAGCAGATGTCGATCACCGGAGCTCCGTTGTCGACCTGCTGGCGGGCGACGGCGAGGGCGTCTTCGAGTTTGCCCTCCTGGACCAGTTTGCGGAAACGCGGCGAGCCGGCGACGTTGGTGCGCTCGCCGATCATCAGGAAATTCTTGTCCTTGGTGTGGTTGTAGGATTCGGTGCCGGAAAGGCGCAGAAGTTTTTCGTTCTGCGGAATCTTTCGCGGTTCGACGTCGCGCACGCCTCTGGCAATCGCCGCAATGTGCTCGGGGGTGTTGCCACAGCAACCACCGGCGAGGTTGATGAAGCCGGACTGGGCGAAGTCGCCGAGATGGCCGTACATGTCTTCCGGCAGCATCGGGAAGCCGGTCGCAGAAAGGGCATCGGGCATGCCGGCGTTCGGGTAGCAGGAGACGAAGGTTTCGGCGACCTGTGACATCTCTTCGATGAAGGGACGCATCTGATCCGGGCCGAGCGAGCAATTGAGGCCGACGGCGAGCGGTTTGACGTGGGCAACGGCGTTCCAGAGTGCTTCCACTTTCTGGGCGGAGATCATCGTTTCTCCCCCCATGCCGACCGCGGCGGAAATGATGATCGGGAGCTTGAAGCCGTCCTCTTCGAAGACGTCCTGCGCGGCGACCAGGGCGGCCTTGCTGTTGAGCGCATCGAAGATCGTTTCGACCATCAGGATATCGACACCGCCTTCGACCAGCGCGCGGATCTGGCGTTTGTAGTCTTCGTAGACCTGATCGAAGGTCACGCTGCGGAAGCCGGGATCGTTGGCATCGACAGCGGCGTTGTTGAGGCCGACGGTCATCGGGCCGATCGCCCCGGCGACGTAGCGGACGATGCCGGTGTCGTTGGCGACCTGGTCGGCGACGGTGCGCGCGAGTTTCGCCGAGGCGATGTTGATCTCGGCGGCGAGATCCTTCAGAAACGGATCATCGAGGACTTTCTGATAGAACTCGGGGTCCTTGCGGCCGGCACCGGTTTCGCGAGGGTCTTCGACGAAGAACTCGCTCTGGGCAATCGAGGTGCCGGAAAAGGTGTTTGTTTCGAAAATGTCGGAACCGGCTTCGAGGAAGCGTTTGTGGATGTCGGCGATGACGTCCGGGCGGGTCAGCGAGAGGATGTCACCGTTGTTGAGAAGGTCTTTTTCGGTGTCCTTGAAGCGGTCTCCTCGCGCGTCTTTTTCCTCAAGCCCGTAGCCACGGATGGTCGTTCCCATGGCTCCATCGAGCACCAGAATACGTTTCTCCAAGGCTGCAGTCAGTTCGGCGGTGGCGTCGGGGCGCGGCATGCCGGAAATCTAGGAAATCCCCGCCTCTTCGCAAGAGACAAATCATCATATCAGGATTTGTTGATGCGAAATTTTCCATCTTCTTCAAAATGCGCGAATTTCAATGGTTTGAAGGGGGCGTGGGCCATTCCCAGGGCTGGGCATATCTTACCATTGTTCAAAGTGAGAATCGGCGACTACGCTGAGGGAGAAGGTTGGCAACTGATTGGGCTGCTGGCGTTTCAAACTCATGATTGGCCCTAAATACTTCGAACTCGCCCGCGGGCTCTATTCCTCTTCGGACTTTGAGGAAGTGGTGCGCCTGCTGGTCAGCGAGCTCCCCGGGCTAGTGGGGGCGGATGAGGTGCTCGTGACCGAGTGGTCGCCCGATGCCGGTTTGGAGGGAGTTTGGGACCATGGACCGGTTTCCCAGCGCATGAGGGAGCGGATTGGCGAGGTCAACCGGCTGAGTCAGAATCACCCCTTGGCGGCGTTGTTCCGAGACATGGAGAGCGACGGCTTGAGCCTGGTGGTCAGCGAGTGCAGTTCGATCGAGGCTTATTTGGACAGCGAATACGGACAGGGAATCTACGATGGAATCGAGATCTCCGACTTGATGGCGGGCCTCTTGGTTCGGGGGCATTGCCGTCAGGCCTATGTCAGTTGCTATCGCCGGCGCGGTAATTATTCGGCGCAAGAGAAGGAGCTTTTTGATGCGATCCTGCTTTCAATGAGGTCGGTGATGGAGCGGATTGAAGCGCGCAATGTGGAAGCGCGGGTGAGGGAGTTGCAGCTACTGACCAAGAGCGAGTCCCCGATGGCGACTTTTTCGCTCAATGCGAAAGGTGAATTGCTTCCAATGAACCATCCTGCCGTTGGTATTGCCGATAGCAATTGGCCGGAAGAGGATGCGTTCCGTCAATTGGGTGAAGAAGAGATGAAGACGATCATGAAGGCCGCGGTTGGCGCGTGGGATAATCCGGTCAGTCCGAGGTGGGTGGATATGGAGCTCAACCTTGGCCAAGGTCCGGTGAAGGTCCATTTGTTGCCAAGCCTGAATTGCGAAGGGGTCGTCATGTATCCTGTGGGTGGCGAGGAGAATTTTGCAGAAGCGATGAAGGGAGTTCTAACGAAACGACAGCTCGAGATCATGGAATGGATTTCGGAGGGCAAGACGAGTGCTGAGACGGCGATCATTCTGGAGATCAGTCCGCGCACCGTGGAGAAACATCTTGAAGCGGTGTTCCAAAGATTTGGAGTCGAGAACCGGATCACGGCCGTGCGGCGTTACCTGGACTCCAAGGCCGGCATTCCCTGAGTGCGATGAGTATTGCATCGGGCCGGACTGCTCCATGGTGGCTGCCAGGTGGTCACCTGCAGACGATTGTCCCGGCGCTCTGCCGGCGCCGGGAGCGGGTGACCCTCGAGAGCGAGCGGCTTGAGCTGGCCGATGGAGACTTTCTCGATCTCGAATGGCGGCGGGAAGGTGCGAAACGCTTGGCGATCCTGTCGCATGGTTTGGAAGGCGACGCGGGGGCGAGCTACATCCAGGGCATGGCGGGGGTTTTGGTCCGGCGGGGTTGGGACGTGCTGGCATGGAACTACCGCGGCTGCAGCGGGGAGATGAATCGTTTGCCGAGGTTTTACCACAGCGGGGCGACCGAGGATCTGGAGGCGGTGATCGAGCACGCATTCAAGGTGCATCCGGCGAATCGGGTCGATCTGGTGGGCTTCAGCCTTGGAGGGAATCTGACGCTCAAGTATCTGGGTGAACGGGGGGATTCGGCTTCGCCGAGGCTCGGCCGCGCCGTCGCCTTTTCAGTGCCCTGCGATCTGGCCTGCTCGTCGCGGAAGTTGGACACGGCGTTCAATCGCGAGGTTTACATGCGCCGCTTCATCAGGACGCTGGCCGACAAGGTGCGGCGCAAGCATTCGATGTTCCCCGATGCCATGGATCCGTCCGGATTGGATGCCATTCGGACCTTTCGTGAATTCGACGATCGGTATACGGCACCACTTCACGGATTCCGGGATGCGGAGGATTACTGGAAACGTAGTAGTTCGAAAGCCTTCATGGAGGGGATCAGGGTGCCGGCGTTGCTGGTGAATGCAGAAAACGACCCTTTTCTGGGTCCGGGATGTTATCCGAGGGAGCAGGCGGCGCGGAATTCGTTCTTGATGCTGGAGATTCCCAGGAACGGCGGGCATGTCGGCTTTTCGAGGTCGGGCCCGGAGCGGGGTGAGGACTGGATGAATCTGCGGGCAGCCCGATTTTTGAGAAACGGGAACTGAGCGGGATCGATGACGAATTGTGATCGCTGGGTGCTTGCAGGATTCCGAATTGGGGCCAGATTGGGGTCGTTATGAAATCAATGATCCCAACTCTTGCCCTCGCTGCTCTTCTTTCAGCCACCGTCGCGCCGCTTGCCTCGGCTCACTGTCAGGTCCCCTGCGGGATCTTTGACAACAACAATGTGATCCAGTCCATGCACACTGACTACGTGACGATTGAGAAAGCGATGATCCAGATCGCCGAGCTGGAAAAAAATCCGGGAACGAATGCCAACCAATTGGTTCGCTGGGTCAACAACAAGGAGTCCCATGCTCAGGACATTCAGGAAAAGGTGCTCAATTACTTTCTCGCCCAGCGTCTGAAGACGGATGATCCGGAGTATGTCGAGAAGCTGAAGCTCTGCCATGAAGTGATTATCTCGGCCATGAAGTGCAAGCAGACGATCGACACTGCCGAAGTCAAGAAGCTGCACGATCTGCTCCACAGCTTCGAGAAGGCTTTTGGCGAAAAAGAGTAAGCTCCCAGTGATCCGCCGCCGTGGGTGGCGGATTCGGGCCGGTCATTCCTGCTACGAGAAGGTCTGAGGCTTCCAAAGACCAAGAGCTCGCTTGCAGCTGTTGTGGGCGGGTTCCTTGGAAGCAGGATCTTCGTTTTCCAAGGGGGGGCCGCCACGTGGTTTTTTTGCGATTTCGTCAGGGCCTGTAGGCGATCGAGATTCGGTGTCCGGATGCGGGGGGGGGGGGGCATGCGC
>NZ_JBATWY010000247.1:0-7129 GCF_049672945.1 Haloferula sp.
CGACTCGAACCCAGAGCGATGAAACGAAGACCCAAACCCTTCCAGTTGCTGACCGCCCCCCGCCACGTTTTCAAAGAAATTCCACACAAATCGACCTATCGAAAAGCCGCTTAATCACGTGCCATTCTTGACTGACCCTTAAAACAGACCCTTAAAACACAGCGCCATTCATGACTGACTCCTAAGTTTGGCTGACCCCTAAGTTGCGGCTAATTCGACGTGTCGATTTCCTCCAGTCTAAACGCTTCCTGCCTAATGCCTTTTACAATTTTTCCGTTCTCAGAATCCAGCAAGACATTCCATCTAAAAACTTCACCGTCATGCTTTCTTACCGCCCATCCCCATTTAAAAGGGTCTTTAATCCGGAATTTTAGATCAACTTCTCCTTTCTTATCAAAGTCAATCCGATAAAGCCCCGAGAAGAAGAAGTGGCTGTCGCTTTCCACCAGAAAACATGGTCCTAGTGATGCATTTAATATTCCCCTATCTAGCAAAACCTCCCGCGCGTGGGAAGCGTCCCTCACTCTCACCTCCCCTACCCTAATCCCAATATTTTTCGACCGAAGTAGCCCCGCTTCTGAATCTGCGATGGCTTCATCGAGATCAGGGCGGGCTATCTCGTCAAGATCCTCGATCAGCACTTGAACCAACTCTTGCTTAGACTTTTCTCCGCCATTCGAGATTCCTTGATCGAGGGTTTCCCTTTGAGGAACCCCCAAGGGCGTGCTTTGCTCAGCAGGCGTTTCTTCCGTTGAAGCTGACTCATCTCGATTTTTCAGAAAAACCCACGACGACGTGCTGAAAAACACGGCTAAAACGGCGACAAACAGTTTTCTTATTTTAGCTTTCATGGAGCATCCGGTGCAACCGGAGTTGCCTGAACTTCAACAGCTGATCCCGCCGCTACATTGTTCTTTCTGGCCCTCTTGTTGGGTGAAGTGAATTCCTTTGCAAACCCATCAAACGATGAGTCCTCATATGCCTTATAGTCCGCAGCTCCTGCCTTCGGTGGGATTCCCGGAGTCCCATAGGAAGGATCGTAAAGGTGATTATCAAAAATCGAGATCACGTGAGTATTAAAACTAGATCCAGGCTCCTCGTTACCCTGCGCAGATATTCCACCTATCTCGCGCGCAAAGGTTCCAATCGTATACGGAAACTCAGTTCCGGGATTATCTGGAGGGTCTACAAAATGCCAATTCTTCACCAACAGAATTTTTGCAGGATTGATCGCATCAATTTTTACCATGGTTGCGAAGATTCCTTGTGCTCGCACTGAGTGAGTAAAGAGCCCTGCAAAAGCACCACAACTCCCATCACCTTTATCACTTGCGAGAAGATCGGTCGATGCCGAGCAATCTGGTGTTTCAGATCCATAATAACTCAGCACTTCATCACGAAGTATTCCCATCGTAGGCACTACCCGCGCAACCTTCTGATCAGTAAATTCTTCATAGATCGCATCGACAATCGCATTATTCTGATTCGATGATAACCCATCAGCATTTCGACAGCTGATATTGAACAGGGTCTCCTGGAGAACCTCCGGACGCTGATCTCCGGGAACAGTATTTACCGGATCGGCAAATGTCACGTAGACCGTATGGTAGGTTGACTGAAAAGGTAGCCATGCGTCTCCATCCCGAAGCTTGATGCTCCAGAAGAGGTCGAACTGAGGCCCGGGAGCCTGTGCGCTGTAGAATTTCACGACGTTAGGCAACGTGCCGCTAGCCACTGGAACAGGCAGTTCCCAGACCGATTCAGAGCTGGAAGACTCCTGCATCTCCGTAGCTGGCAAAGCGACAGCTCCCGGAGCCTGAGCCTTTATTTGAGGAACCAAGCCTGATCCCTCAGGAAGCTCGATCTCGATTCTAACCATCAACTTCGGCGAAGAGGCACGAGTATAGGCAACTGGATAGTTGACCTCCCCGACATCCAATGGATCCGAATCGCGATTGAAATTAGTCCAGTGAGGTGCCTTGTAGGTTGTCCCGCCGGGCTTGCTTTCGTCCCCTTTGTCTGACCAAAGCTCCCAGTATTTGTCCCCAGAGAACTCGATCTCTGAAATTGAAACTGGAAGAAGACCAACGAGGACGGTGCTCGGGTGGGTCCCATCGTCCTTGTTTTCCGCAGTGCATGTGATCGTTACAACCAACGGCTCGGTATCAGGCGCACTATACAATGCTTGGTCCTTGATGAGTGCGGGCGAAAATCCCTCCAACCCGAATCCCTCTGGCACTTCGTCGAATTCAGAATCCAGCTGATCAACCGTGTAGCCGTTCGAAAGAGATGGCTGGCCTGCTGCGGAAACAGTCCAACTTACAGGATCGTGGAACTCCTTCCCTTCATCGTGAACGTAGGTTGGATCGGTGTATTTCGGATACTCATCGGTTGCGACCGCGACCACGATTAATCTAGATTGGCCACGAGGAATAACCACTTCTCGGGTTCTCACTTTCGGAACATCCTCATCCAAATCCCCTGTCAATGTCACCCACTCGATCTTCGGACTGTCGGCCGGGTCGAGAGGATCATTCCCTACCGAACCCCCTCCTCCCGGAGGCACATTCCCAACCTCAGCACCGTCGGAATATCCGTCACCATCCGTGTCCCACTTGGTCGGATCGGTTTTGTAGAGACGCTCTTCCGCTGCCGTCAGGCCGTCGTTATCGAAGTCGAAGGTATCTTCGTGCCCGAAAGATAGCCTTGCGAAGGCGCTGGAAGGGATTGGCCCGGTAATCCAAGGAAGCTCAAACACCAACTCGTTATCGTTGCCATGAAAGCCAAAGGGCACAGTGATCCACCCCGTTGGCGCTGTCCAATATTGCACCGTATACCAGACCCCCCGGCATCCAAACCACCTCAGGGTTCCGATATAAACATCAATCGCTGAAAAATAGTCTCCAGCCATCTTTGCTCCGCTTCCCTGAGCTTGCTCCTCCAAGTTTGATATTCCGTCGCTATCCGCATGCCCGTCAGGCCCGTCGACGGTCCCAAGAGCCTTCGACATCACGGGAAAGTCATGATAGACCTCGTAGCCATCCCTCATCCCATCGTCATCCGAATCCGGATTGTAGGGATCCGAGAAAGTGACGTTGAGTTCGGTCGTGGTGGAAAGTCCGTCTCCATCAGGATCATCACCTTCGAATGGATTGATCGTTAGTGAGAACGACGTCGACATCGCGCTGACGCCTGCAGTGTCGTAGACAAGCGCAAAAGCGTGGTGATCTCCTCCCGGCAGATTGGAAACCGCAGTCGTCCAAGGGGCTGAGAAGAGGGTGGCCACCAGGTTTCCATTCAGAAAGTATTCGATCCGGTCAACATTCGCCAATCCCCCTGAACCAGAGTGACCAGGTGTCGCCGTAAAGCTGATTTCACCCGGAGCAACTGCTTCGGTGACCGTTGCCACCAGTGAGACGGATGGCGCTCCTTCATCGACGTGGTTTTCTTCATGCTGGATCGCCAGCTTCGTCGCTCCCCAGACCACCTGCTCGCCGTTGCCGAGTTGGCCAAGATTGTTTCGGCCCCAGACCCAGACTTCGCCAGCGGAATCCAAGGCCATGCTCGATCCGCTTCCCCCAGTCCCTCCCACCGCGACGGCAACGACGCCAGTGAGAGGCACCGGCAGTCCCGTCACAGGATCGACTTCCTCCGACAAGACTTGCACGGCTTTCGTTGCGAGGGTTTGCGAATTGTTACCCAGCTGACCGTAGGCATTCGATCCCCATGCCCAAACATTGCCATCCAGATCAACCGCTGTGGTATGGGCGGCACCGGCCGCGACCTGAACGATGTTCTCCAGCGGAGAATCATCCTCCTTGAGCACCTGAACCGGGTAGAGCGCGGTGTAGCTCAGACTGCTCACGCCATTTCCCAGGCGTCCCTGCCACCCACTGCCTGAGCACCAGACCGTTCCTTGCAGATTCGGGTCGCCGTCCTTCCACCGGACGACGGCGCTATGACTTTCTCCACCGGAGATGCTCCAGGCATCCGTCAGCGGCGTATTTGCTGCCGACAGCATGGGCAAGGCCCGCGTCGGACTGCTCGTATTGCCCGTTCCGAGTTGGCCTTTGCTATTCAGCCCCCAGACCCAAACGCCTCCGGCACCACCGATCGCCTCATTCTCATGGGGTTCACGCGCCAGCCCGAAATCCGGACCCGCGACCACTCGCAGGATTCCCGAGAGCGCGGGAAACAGAGGGTCGTCGCCTCTTTCCACGGGCAGTGCAAAAGACCGGCTCCCATTCGAAGTCCCATCTCCCCGGCGACCATTGTTCCCAAGACCCCACGCAAGGACCTCTCCGGAATCGAGCGCAGCCAACGAAAAATGCTCCCCGGCAGCGATACTGGTGACACCCGACAAGGCGGGCCCCAGCGCACTGTCACGGACAGCCTGAACGGCAACACTGGCATCGCTGGTCGAGCCATTCCTCAGTTGTCCAAATCCCCCGCGACCAAATCCGAAGACCGCGCCATCGGAAGCGATCACCAGACTATGTTCAAAACCGGCGGCAACTCCAATCGCGTCATCGAAATTGCCCATTCCACCGGGAGCAAGCACTCTAACAGGATCTTTTACCGCAACTCCGGAGGTCTGCCCATTGCCAAGACGTCCATTCGCTTGATAGCCCCACGACCAGAGCTTGCCAGCACGACTCAACGAGAGACCATGCTGCTTGCCGAAGGCCACTGCCCCGGTGATCCGGTAATCCTCCTCTGCGACGTCACTAAGCGCGCCACCAGCCCACGCTCTTGCTTTCAGGGTAGCACTATTGGCAAGGCGCACCACGCCCCCTGAACGAATAAGCGGGTCACCTAATTGGGGATCTTCGCCATTGAGCGTGTAGCGGATGCTTGCGGAGGGCGTCGCGCAGGAGATTTGGACATCCAAGGCCGTGGCCGAGTCAACTGCTGAAGGGATGAATACCGGCGTTTCAACGCCGGAAGCTGTCGAGGGAATCACCACCAAAATCATCGCGATCAACGCCCAAAGCAGGCCGGGTGCTGGCCACGTGCTGGCCACGTGCTGGCCACGTGCTGGCCGTGAGGATAAAATGCTGACGACAACTTCGTTTTCATTTGCGTCGAAACAATATCTTCTGATCCGAACCAGCAAGGCGTATCCTGCCTTATCTTACGCATGAATAACTCGATGAGACACATGTCGTTTATCATGAACCCACCCTGCCGATGAACCTTTTTGATGATTGGATGGATTTCCACCGCCGTCTGCTCCAATCGGCTAAATATGGAGAAGGAGTTTTTAACTTCTTCCGCCTCACCCCAAGGCTGTCACCCGTCTACGAGGTAAGCTTCCCACTTCCATCGCCTCCTCTAACACACAACGAACTTCCAAAGTCCGCCTCTCTTTTCCACTCCACAAGCACTTCCCCTCGATCTTCGCTTCGTGATCTTCGTTTCCTTCTGTAAGAACCCGCGCTCTCAATCAACGCGCCGCGTCGCCATGCGGATGGGTAAAAACAAAAAGGCCGAGCTGCACTGCTTCCCCAAGAAGCGCAAACCCGGACCTTTTTTTGTCGGTCAACTAATTCCGCCCCGAAAGGCGATCGTCAATTGGAGCCCCCCGGCTCCAGCTGTTTGATGAACACTACGTTGCCGATTACCTTGGAAAGAACTGGGTCCGATGCGAGTTCAAGCCCCCCGACTTGTTTCGCGATCGTTCCCGTCCGCTGATATTGATCAATGACGGAGCGCAGGTTCCGCTCGCTGCAAAAAGGCCCCCCGACCTTTTGTTTGGCGAACTTTTCGGAACTCAACTCCGCTTCCCCCATCGATCGGGTCAGCTGTCGAAAATTTTTGTCCTCCCGGCGGCAGTTGCCGAAATCGGAAAGGGCGAGGTCACCCCACCCAAGCTGACCGCTCGGACGTTGCGTTCCCCCCAGATCGTTTCCGACCGTGTGGTGAACTTGGGTTGGGGATGAACTCGTCATTACTGAACCAATCGCAGTCCAGATTCCCCGATTTCCAAATTTTGTGTATTTTTTTAAAATCCTGATGATCCGGACTACAATTCCTTAAAGAATCAAGGATATTACGGAACCTCAAAAGGTCAGCGTGATGCCCACATGACTGTGGTTTTCGGGGTTGTCCAGCCGCCAGCCGTGATCCGCCCAGAGATCAAAGTTCTCGGTGAAGCTCATTCGGACACCCAGACCGGTGCTGCTGAAGGACCGCGAAAGGCCGTCTTTATTTTTCAACCAGCCGTAATCCATGAAGCCGAGAAAACGCATTTGGCAGCGATCCCACGGCGACCAGGACGGCGTGTAGGTCTCGAAACTCATATTCCAGCCATTATCGGCGAAAAACTGGCGCTCCGTAAGCCCGCGCACCGTCTTTGCCCCGCCAATCGCGATCTGTTCCGCTGGCAGCAGGTTTGAATCCGACCACTGGCCCTGACCTCGCAGCAGGAGTCGCCAATCGCCACCCGGAGACCACCACCCCACCCCTCCCAGACGGGCAATGTGGTAGTGGGCATCGGCTCGGGGATCGTAGGCTTGGAAGTCCGCATCATCGTTGCCATTCATCAGCCCCCCTGGGGAGGCAATGAAGGAGGCGTTCATCGCGAAAGCTCCATTCTCCCACTGTTTCCCCAGCTCGTAGTCGACCTTGGCCTGCACGAATCGCACCTCACCCGGGGCCACCCGAAACGCGCCAAAGAGCACAAACTGGTCGGTCGCCTTGACCTCCACTCCGGCCGTCAGGCTCTGCCTCCAGCCATTCGGGGCCGGCAGGAGAAAGCGCTGCCCCGCCGCGAGGGACCATGAGTAACCATCGTTCTGGACGACGTTGAATCGTCCGGGCGCGACCGGCGAAAGTGCCAGGCTGGAAACCTCCGCGTATCCCGCATCCAGAATCAGGCTCTGGTGGAGATGGTGAAACGGAATTTCCCAGTGAAGCGCGTGGGCCTTCATCGATGAGATCGGAGCCCCCACGACCGACTGCCACGCCAGAATATGCTCGTTCCTGGTGATCCCCAAGGCTCCAAAGATAACGCGATCCTCTCCCACCTGTTCCGGCCCACTATTCTCGTAACCGACGGTGACCCTCCATGGCTTCGTCTCCTCCATGGCAATCAGAACGTCGGCGGTCGCCGGCTCTTCGCCCGGAG
>NZ_JBATWY010000248.1:0-2299 GCF_049672945.1 Haloferula sp.
GGGCTCTTCCAGTCTTTGGTGTAGGCCCCTCGAAACACCATGCCCCCAGTCCAGACGAACTGGACTGGGGGCGTGGCGGACCGGGAGGGATTCGAACCCTCGGTACCCTCGTCAGAACTGACTGAGGATGAGGGGGAAGAGGGGCGATGTAGAGGTCAATCATCCCCCAAATCATCCCTCAAGGCTGGGACTGATGGTCCTGAGTTGGCCGAAATTGGCGAGGCTTGGCCAATGCTAAGCCCTGAGATCCGGCGGGCCGTCCTGGCGATTATTCGGGCCAGTAGGGGGGAGGGGAATTCGTGAAAGAGCCACCCCCCGACGATGAAAAAGGGGTCGCCCGTGCTGCAACACCGACGACCCCGGATCGAGCTTCGACGGAAAATCAAATCTCCCGGGAAATTTATCCTGCGGCCATGGCTCAGGTCAAGGCGTGGAACGCCGATGCCGGGGCGCTCGTCAGAGCGCCCGGCGCGGCTTCCGCGCTTGAAACGCTCAGGGCACTGGCGAGCTCTCGCGCCGAGGCATTCTACTTCGTTCTGTGCCAGGCGCTCACCGGCCGCGAGATCGACGGCGAGGTGAAGAAGCGGCAGGACGACGCAAGGGAACTGCTGGTCACTCAGTCCTTCCGTATTGCCGATGCCTTGGAATCGCAGGGGATCCGCGCCTACGGACCCTCAAAACTCTCACTGGTGGGTGTGCTCTCGGGCGAATCCATCGAGATTCCGGACTTCCGGAACATCGTTTTCATTCCCTTGGTCGCGCAACGGAAGCGAAACCAGATGCTCAAGCAGTTGGAATACTTCGTCCAAGCTCACCCGTTCTCGCGCATGTGGGTTTTCACCACGGGGGAGCGGACTCCGCTTCATGCGATTCGCGACCGAATCGGCTGGTTGCATCGGCGGATTTCGAAACTCAACGCCCAGCCATTCATGCAGGCTGCAGGTGCGTCGATCGTGTTTCGCTCGACCGAACTCGGCGAGATTTCCCGTGACGAGTCGGATGCGCCGACCTTTCACGTTCATGCGCACGTGATCGTCCATCTCAAGCGAAAGCTGCAACCGGCTGCCTGGCGGCACCTCCTCGCCTCGGTTCGGGGTTGGTGGCGGTTTCACTTCAAGGAGGCCAGGCAGGTCCACAAAGTCCGGGAAACCTGCAAGTATGTGGTGAAGCCCGCCGAGCTCGAGGAGCTCAAGGCACCCGAACTGGTGGAGCTGCATCACCAACTGTTCCGCCTCCATCTCGTCCAGTGCCTGGGCGAGTTGAAGGGCCAGCGCAAAGAGCTGGAGGAGACACGGCGCTGCCTGGTTCGAATTCCAGGAAAGGAGCTGACCCAGTTGAAAGCGCTGCCGAAGTGGAACGGTGGAGGTTCCCGAAAGGAACTCGATGAAAGGCCGAAATTCCACGACAAGCCTCCTCAGGACTGGGTGGTGGCGAACCTTCCTCCCTCGAACGTCCTCACCACCCGGGCCGAACCGGTGGCGGTTGTCATGAACTACACGGGTGGCGATTTCCCAACGAATCGCCGGGTTGCGGCGCTTCGGGAAATCTGCGGTCCCTTGTTTCCGAGTGAGTCAGGAAAGAAGAAATTGCCGGATGATCGTCGGGGAGTTAGATTACCAACGAATGAATGAGGTTGTGAGAGATCCTGAAATTCTGGGCGGTGTGCCTGTCTTTCGAGGAACGCGTGTTCCGATCCGGAATCTCTTCGATTATCTCGTGAGCGGAAGTACGGTGAAGGATTTCCTCGAAGACTTCCCGTCGGTATCGTTTGAGCAGGTGCGCCAAATGCTGCAAGCCGCCGAGGTCGCGATGGAAGGTCAGGCCGCTTGATCCATGAAGGTGATCCTCGACGAGTGCCTGCCGAAGCGGTTGGCCGGGCATCTGGAAGGCCACCAGGTGACGACGGTGGTCCAAGCGGGATTCTCAGGTCTTAGCAATGGAAGACTGCTCAGCGCCATTCAGGACGACTTCGAGGTGTTCGTGACGATTGATTCGAATCTCGAGTATCAGCAGGCCCTCAAGGATCGACCCATTGGGGTGATCGTCATCCGCTCGATTAGCAACCGCTTGGAGGATTTGTTGCCACTGGTTCCGAAGATTCTGGAATCGTTGGACGGCCTCAGGCCGGGGGAGGTTTCGCATGTCGGATGAGTTTCGATTCACGGGAGTCAGAAATGTCGATTCTTCGGAGAAGAAAAGACATGGATGCTCCCAGAAAGCGGAGGGTCGGCCGGTCAAGTGGACTAGGGGTCGGGTGTCGAAAAGGTTCCACTTGATGGGGTGACCCGGAGCTTTAACG
>NZ_JBATWY010000249.1:0-32762 GCF_049672945.1 Haloferula sp.
TCGGTCCGGCCCGGTGACCCCAGTAGTCCCGCTTGAAACTAACAGAATCGCCGCCGCCGCCACCCGGACCACAACCGGTGACAAACAAAGCCAGAGCAAAAACCGCAATCATTCCACGCATGCCCAAAACCATGCAGAGCAACCCCATCCCTGACGAGTCGGAAGTCACGACAAGTGAATCTGTCAAAGATCCCACTCATCCTATTCATCCTGATCCGAAATTCAAAAGACCCTCTTTCCATCTCAACGGATGGCGCTACGATCACCCACATCATGAGTTCCGATCCCCAATTCATGCGCCACGCCATCGAGCTTGCGAGAAGAGGCATGCTCGCCGGTCACGGCGGGCCATTCGGTGCGGTTGTCGTGCGCGATGGAGAAATCATCGGCGAAGGCTGGAACCAGGTCCTGCGAAACAACGACCCCACCGCCCATGGCGAAGTCACCGCAATCCGCGACGCCTGCTCGAAGATCGGCAACTTCAGCCTGGATGGCTGCGAAATCCACACCACCGGCGAACCCTGCCCGATGTGCCTCGGTGCCATTCACTGGGCACGGATCGGCAGGATCTACTATGGTTTTAGTATCGAAGACGCCGCCACCATCGGATTCGATGATGTCAATTTCTACGACGAGCTTGCCCTGCCTCCCGAGAAACGCTCGATCCCTTCATTGCAGGCGCATGCCGATGAAGCCCGGAGCCTGCTTGGCGAGTACCAGTCCATCCCGGAAAGAAAACCTTACTGAGCTTCCTTCGCCCGGTAGAGCGCGGCCGATCCCGCAGGCAGACGGATCTTCCCTTCAGAAATCCCCGTCTCCCCCTCCCCCACCAAGAGCTCGCCTTCAAGCGTCGCCCCAGCAGGGAAAACCCCTTCCAGATTCAGTCCACCTGTCATCGCCGACGTCCCCGAAGCGTTGAAAACCACCACCACGCTCCGCGCCTTGTCCGGCATTACCCGCGCAAAGGCGAACACGCCGTCATCCTCCGAGATACTACCACTATCCGACCACAAGGGACGGAACTCACCATCGCGCAAGGCGATTTCATCCCGCCGAACTTCGGCCAGGCGGGAGATCGTTTCGAACGAAGGCAAGGCCTCGACCTCCTTCATGACCGGACCGTCATCCCGTTTCCACAGCGTCATCCGCCCGGTCTCCGAGTCCTGTCCGATGCGCCCGCGGGTATCGTATAATCCCGTCTCAGCACCGTAGTAGAGACATGGAATCCCGGGCAAAGTCATCACCATCGCCTGCGCAAGTTGGTGGCGATTCTCGGTGATTCCCGAAACGCGGAAGCGGTTCAGTCCGTCGTGATTTTCTATGAAGGTGATCGATTTTTGCAGTGAGTTCAGCCCGTCCGGGCCGGGTGTCCGGTTGTAAAAGTAGCGACCGTCCGGATAGCGGCCTTCGGCAAAGGCCTTCATCGCGCCTTCGATCCCCTTCGGATCACCGAACTCATCACCCGGCTTGCGCAAATACTCGCGCATCGCGAAACACAGCTGGAAGGCGAGCAGGGAATCAATGCTCGGCTCGTCATTTTCCGGGGCATCGGCACGCCAGGTGTACTGTCCGAGTTTCTCGGGACTCCCGTCATAGACTTCCCCGAACAAAATCTTGTCGGCTGCCTGATTCCCAAGGCGCTTCCTCAACCGCTCGGTAAAGGCATCCCAGAATTCGTGATGCACGTGTTTGACCGTATCGATCCGCAAGCCATCCACCCCAACATCCAACAGATAGAAGGCATAGATCTCGACAAACTCATCGACCAGACGATCAAAGTGCTCGCCGTCTTCCGCCGTCCAGAGATCCCGCAAGGAGAAGAAATCGCAAGTCACTTCCTCGCCATTGGTTTGCCCCAGACTGTCGTCGGAGAATCCTTTCCGGCCGTAGGCATCCATCTCAGAAAGGATTCCATTCGTGCGGACGGTGCTTCCTAACAGCGTCCTCGGCCCCGCCGGTTCGGTCCGTTTCAAATTCCACTTCGGGACATCCGCCCACTTCGCGTTGGCATGAAATCCTTCGTCCTTGAACGGCTGGATCCATTCGCCCTTTTCGCCGATATCGAAGACACCATCCTCGTCGACATCGTAGTAGAAAACAGGACCCGCATGATTCATCACCGCATCCTGGACGATCTTCAATCCCTTCGAGTGCGCCAGCTTCACGAAATCCCGGTAGTGCTGCATCCTGCCTTCCGGCCCGTCGGGGTAAACGGTGCCGTCCAGCGAGACCGCGCTGGTAAGATGCGGATCGATATCGAGGAAATCCTGAGCCCAGTAGCCGTGATAAGCGGTTTTCGGTCCACCGAGATCAAAACCTGATCGCCACACGTTGCGCACCGGCGGCGTGATCCACAAAGCCGTCACTCCAAGCGCCTCGAAATAGCCACTACGGATCGCGAGTTCGAGACCGCGCAGGTCGCCACCATGATACATGCTGATGGCCTGCTGATCCTCATCAACCAATGCCGGATCACTCCCGGGAGGCTGATTGTTCGCCACATCACCGTCGTAAAAACGGTCCGTCATCACAAAATAGATCACGTCCTCGCTCCACGGTCGTGCGCTCGCAGAAGCCGCCAACACCAGCACCGCCACCAAGCCGTATTTTAGAGAAGAACCGATCATCGATCTACAAATGGCACACATCGCCGTTCGGTTGTCGATGATTTCGCCGATCTATCCATCAAAAGCGACTTCAAGCCCGGGATCCGCGCCACCATTCCAAAAAACCACGCAAATCCCCGGTGACACGCCGCTTTTTCCGGGTAAGTCTACTACCCATCATGATCAAGCTCCTCTCCCCTTGGCTACTCGCCGCCGCCATTTCGACAGCATCTGCCAAACCCATCGTCGCCGTTTACGATCTCCAAGGTCCGCTGTCGGAAAGCGGCATCTCCGACACGTCCCTGCTCTCCATGGACCTCGAAGCGACCCGGCCGCTGACACTATTCGACCTCACCCAAAGCCTCGGACAGGCCGTCGACGATTCCGATGTGAAGGCCATCGTCATGGATGTCGACGACGCCAGTCTCGGACTCGCGCAAATTCAGGAACTCCGCGGCCACTTGCTCGCCGCTCGCGAAGCAGGCAAGGACGTCTGGCTCTACAGCGACGCCTACAACAACGGCACCGCGCTGCTCGGCTCCGCCGCCAACCACTTCGTCCTGATGCCCGAAGGTGACGTTTCCTTCTCAGGCATCAGCGCCGAATCGATGTATTTCAAGGGGATGCTCGACAAGGCGGGCATCGTTGCCGACGTCATCCACATCGGCGACTTCAAGAGCTTCGGTGAAGAGTTCTACCGCACCGGTCCCAGCGAGTTCGCTGAAAAGCAGACCAACGAACTCATCGGTGGCATCTTCGATCAACTCACCAGCGACGTCGCCAGCGGGCGCGAACTGACCACGGAAAAAGTCGTGTCGCTCATCGACCGCGGCACCTTCACTCCTGAAGAAGCCAAGGAGGCCGGGCTCATCGACGACCTGAAATACCGCACCGATTTCAACAAGGAGCTGAAGGAGAAGTACAGCACTGCCGACTTTGACGACAAGTATGCCCTGCCCGACCTCGATGGCCCGGAGATCGACGGCTTCTTCGACCTTTTCAAGCTGATGATGGACGCCGGCAAGGACAAGGGCGCGAACGATGATTACGTGGCCGTGGTCGTTCTCGATGGCGCCATCACCTCCCAATCCATCGCCCCCGTTCGCAAGGAAATCCTCGGACTGCTGAAGGATGAGAACGCCAAGGCGCTCGTTCTCCGCGTCAATTCCCCCGGCGGTTCCGCCCTGGCCAGCGAGGTGCTTTGGGAGGCCACCGATGAATGGAAGGCCGCCGACCGGCCCTTCGCTGTCTCGATGGGCGGCGTGGCTGCCAGCGGTGGCTACTACGTTGCTAGTGGGGCGGAAAGGATCTTCGCCGAACCCGGCACCATCACCGGATCGATCGGCGTCGTCGGCATGAAACTCGTCATGGCGGGTGCCATGGAGAAGCTCGGCATCACCACCCACACCATCCAGCGTGGCCAATACGCCGACGCCATGTCGATGAGCGAACCGTTCACACCTGAAGAAAGCAAACTGGTCCGCGAGTCGATGCTCGATGTCTACGGCACCTTCAAGAAACGGATTACCGACGGCCGCGGCGATCGCTTGAAGGGCGACCTCGAAGGCATGGCCGGTGGTCGGGTCTTCACCGGCGCCAAAGCGCTCGAACTCGGACTCGTCGACGAACTCGGCGGCCTTTCCGATGCCATCGCCTGGGTGGCCGAGAAGGCAGAAATCGAAAGTGAAAACGCCCAGCTCAAACCCGAACCGAAGAGCATGCTCGAAGGTCTTTTCGCGCAGCCTGAGAAGAAGAACGACGACGAAATCGTCCGCATGGAAGGCCCGCCAAGCGCGACTTCCGCGGCCATTCGGGCCGTCGTCCGCGAGGCGGGTCTGATCGCCCTTCCCGCTCCCGCTCGCGCTTCCGTGGAAAGCGCCCTTAACCGCCTCGATGCGATCGGCGAGTCCAAGGTGCAGCTGATCGGCCCCGACCTTCGATTCCATTGGTAGAACCCGGCGCTGCAAAGACACCAATCCACATGGGGTCGACCTGTTTCCCGCCGCAATAATCATGACGACGATGGCTTGTGCCATTGGAGTCGGGAGTATTTCCTTCGGAACCATCTTCCCCGCCGCGAATTTTCCCGCCGGAACCACCAACTATCCTCAACGACCATCATGAAGACCCTCCTTTTCCTATTCGCCACCCTCACCCTCGCTTCCTCGGCCGAAACAGAACCCTTGGACTTTCTTCCCATTTTCAATGGCAAGGACCTGACCGGATGGAGTGGCGAGGGCTACAAGGTGGAGGACGGAGCCATCGTCAGCAGCCCCGAGGGCCGGATTCTGGAATCCGACTACCGCTTCGCCAACTACGTCCTCGATTTCGAATTCCTGCTGACTGAAGGAGCGAATAACGGCCTCGGCATCCACTACCCGGGCACCGGCGACCCCGCCTACTCCGGAATGGAGCTGCAGATCCTCGACGACCGGGCCAGGAAATATGAAGACCTCATGCCCTATCAGTTCCACGGTTCGATCTACTCGATGGTCCCCGCCAAGAAAGGCGCCCTCAAACCCCTCAGCGAATGGAACCTCCAGCGCGTGGTGGTGAATGGCGACGAGGTGAAGGTCGAGCTGAACGGCCAGCTGATTACCAAGGCGAATCTCAGCGAACTTGAAAAGGAATTCCCCAAACACCTCGGAGTCAGACGTCGCTCGGGGCACCTCGCGCTGTGTGGCCATGGCGACAAGGTCTACTTCCGCAAGCTCCGCATCTGCGAACTACCCCCCGCAGCCAATTCCGAAGGTGTCCGCGCCGCCGGCTTCACTCCCCTGAGCGAAGGCAAGGGCCTCGATGCATGGAAGGTCGAACCAGGTAGTGAAGGACACTGGATCAATTTCAACGGCATCATCAAATACGATGGACGTAGTACCGCCGACGTGAAGGACCTCTGGAGCAAGGAATCCTATGGCGATTTCACCCTCGTCTTCGACTGGAGGTGGTCGAAAAAAGGTGCGATGAAACCACGCCCTGTGATCGGACCCGACGGCAACGAAACCGGAGAGAACGTCGAGGTCGAAGAGCTTGATAGCGGTGTTTTCCTCCGCGGCAGCAGCAAGAGTCAGGTAAACCTCTGGAACTGGCCGGCAGGATCAGGAGAGGTCTACGGCTATCGTACCGACAAGAACCAGCCCGCCGAAGTGCGTGCCGCCGCCACGCCGAAAACGAAGGCCGACAAGCCATTGGGCGAATGGAACCGCACCATGATCACCCTCAAGGGCGATCGGCTCACTGTCGTTCTCAACGATGCAGTGGTCATCGACAACGCCCAGCTTCCCGGCATTCCGGCCGAAGGCCCGATCGCTTTCCAGCACCACGGTAGCGCGATCGATTTCGCCAACGTCTGGATCAGGGAAGACTGATCGAACGAGTGGGGTCTTGAACTCCTTCTGCCGATTGTCCGTGATCACGTGATTTGCCAAGGGGGGGATCGTGCTACCTTGAACGCATCCCCCCACTATGAAATCCGCATCCCCCCAGCGGACGATGAACAGGTCTGGAGTGACACTGCTTGAATTGGCAGTCGTTGTTCTGGTCATTCTGTCCCTCGCCGCACTAATGATGGTTGGCGCCAATGCCTGGCGCCGAGGAAGCGATCGCGCCGCCTGCGTGATCAATATTCGAAACGTCCAAAGCTCCGTCCGTTCGTATCAGAACATGTACGGCTACAGCCCGGGCACCATGCCCTACGCCGACAACGGGACTCAGTCGATTGCCCGACACTTGTACATCAAGGGTTACATCAATGAGAACCTGAACAAGACTCTTGTCGGCGAACAGTCCTGCCCCGGTGGTGGCGCTTACGTGATCCCACAGGAAGAGGTCTTCCCGGCAGCCGGCACGCTGTATCTGAATTGCTCGTTCGAAACCGACCGTAAGCACGGAGTGCCGAACAGCGCCCAGTGGTAAACCGTTCAGATATCCACTGACGACGACACCGCATGCGTCTCCCTGACTTGGGAGCCATGCGGGTTTTTATTTGGCGGAGTCCGGAAGTTTTTCCCCTCTCTCACCATCCTCTCATCATTCGTCCCTAGAATGGCGGCACTACACCGTCGCCATGACCAAGACTTCCCTAAGGCCCATCCACGAACTCGCCGAGGTCGAAAGCGCCCTCGGCAGCGGGACCATCCCATTCGGCAGGGATCGCGTTTTCGACGCCGCCACGCCGAGCATTTCCGATTTCAAGTTCGGTGAAAAGGTCGTCTCGGTCTTCGATGACATGGTCGACCGTTCGGTTCCCTTCTATCGGGAAATGCAGCGGATGATTGCCGAGATCGCCGGCGACTACGCGACCCCCGGCAGCAATGTTTACGACCTCGGCTGCTCGACCGGAACCACAATGCTCTGTATCGACGGCCATGTGGATCCCGACGTGCGCTTCGTCGGAATCGACAACTCATCGGAAATGCTCGAGCGCTGCCGCACCAAGATGAGCGAGCGCGGCATGAGTCGTGAAGTGGATCTTCAATTCGGCGATCTCAATCATGACCTCGAAATTGAGAATGCTTCCCTGGTGCTGCTCGTTCTCACCCTGCAATTCGTCCGCCCACTCTATCGAGACAAACTCATCGCCCGCATTCTCGAGGGCATGAACGAGAACGGTGCGCTGATCCTCGTCGAGAAAGTCATCGGTGAAGACTCCCTCTTCAACCGGCAGTTCATCAAGTACTACTACGACATGAAACGCCGCAACGGTTACTCAGAGCTGGAGATCTCCCAGAAGCGCGAGGCCCTCGAGAACGTTCTGATTCCGTACAAGCTGCTTGAAAACCGCGAAATGCTCCTGCGTTCCGGCTTCCGCTACTGCGACACCTTCTTCAAATGGTACAACTTCACCGGCATGATCGCCGTCAAGTGAACCGATTTCCCACCATCATGAAAGTCCGGCTCGGCAACTTCATCTACCATCATCGGAATGTCATGTTTCCGATGTTCTACGTCCTGCTGTTTCTCAAGGGACCGCTGCTGATGCCCGATTTCCGGATCGCCGCCATCATCGGCGTGCTCGTCGCCGCCACCGGTCAACTCATCCGCGGCGTGACCGTCGGGCTCGATTACATCAAGCGTGGCGGCCTCAACCGCATGCCCTACGCGGACGATCTCGTCCAAGGCGGCATTTTCGCCCATTGCCGCAACCCGCTCTATGTCGGAAACTTCAGCATCCTGCTCGGCACCGGTATCGCCTCAAACTCGCTGCTCTTCGCCGCCATCGGCATTCCCTTCTTCATCTTCGCCTACACCTGCATCATCGCAGCTGAGGAAAACTATCTTCGTGGTAAATTCGGTGCTGAGTTTAACGAATACTGTAGGCGCGTTAATCGCGTCCTGCCGAGACTTGCTGGCCTCGGCGGGACGCTTGCCGGCATGCGCTTCAACTGGCGCCGCCTGATCACCGCCGAATACAACTCCGCCTTCATCTGGATCATCGCCTGCCACGCCGCCATCCTTCAGAACATCTGGCTCGCCGGCGAATATACCAAGGACAGCCCGCTGGTCCGCGCCCTCCATATCGGCGTCGGCCTGACCCTCCTCGCCTACCTCGTCGCCCGCATTCTCAAGAAGTCCGGCAGGCTGCAGCAGCCTGCACTTCAAACCGCCACCTATTGATCAGCCTCTCGCGGCATCCGGCCAAGCAAGAACCACCGCTCCGCCTACCACAAGCGCCACTCCAAAGAGCGTTTTCGCTGTCGGACTTTCCCCAAGAAAAAGCGCAGCGAAAAGCACCACAAAAACGACACTCAACTTATCGATCGGGGCCACCTTCGATGCCTCACCGAGCTGCAAGGCGCGAAAGTAGCAGAGCCAGGAAAGACCCGTTGCGAGTCCGGAAAGCACCAGGAAAACCCAGGCCCGCTTCGAGATCCCCACCACAGCGTTCGCTGGATTCGTGGCAAAGGTGACCGCCCACGCAAAGATCAGCACCACCGTCGTCCGCACCGCCGTAGCGAGATTGGAGTTCACGTTTTCGACCCCGGCCTTTGCCAACACCGCGGTGAGCCCAGCAAAGAAGGCGGCGAGCAGTGCCCAGATGATCCAGTTCATGATATCACTACTTTTTCAGGAAGTGTCAGCTCCACCAACACCCGATCCTTCTCTTCGCTGAGTTCCATCTTCACACTGCCGCCTAACAGCTCGGCGATTTCCCTGGCAAGGCTCAAGCCAAGACCCGCTCCCTCACCCGCAGTGCTTCCCCCACGCTGAAATGGCTCGAACACCCGCGCTAGATCTTCCTGCCCAAGATCGAAGCATTCGTTCTCGATCCGCAGAAGAAACCTCCCGTCCTTCTCTGCCGCCCTCAGTTCAATTCGGCTCCCTGCCGGGGCGTATCTGACGGCATTGTCGACCAAGGTCATGATCACGATCTTCACAAGACTCCGATCACTCTGACAGGCTCGAAACGGACCTTGGAAATCCCTGGCCACCGATAGCTTTCGTTCCGCAATTCTTCTTCCCTCGGACGCCAGGATTTCGTCAACCAGTTCCCAGGGATCAAACTCATCGCTTTCCACCTTCTCAATCCTGCCCCTCACTCGCGCGAGCTTCATCAGACTCTGAATCGTCCCGCGCATGTCTTCGGTCAGCACAAGAGCATTGCCGATCCGTTCTCGCAGATCATCCTGCGATCGCTCACGATGAAGCGCCTGCTCCAGTGTCGCCTGAATGCCGGCAATCGGCGTGCGCAGCTCATGGGCGGCATGCAAGGCAAAGTCACGCTCTCGATCCCGCGCGGCTTCGACCCGCTCAAGCGTTCGGTTGAAAGCTTCCGCCAATCCCCGCAACTCCACCGGCAGATTGTCAGGGATCTCCGGAATCGCTCCGCTGTCCTTCTTCGAGCTCTCCTCCAACCGACGCTCCAACTCCCGAATCGGCCTCATCGTCCATATCGTGATCGTGAGAATCGAAAGCCAGATCGTCAGCAAGGTCGCGGATCCAGCGCGGACCAGATGCCACTTCATTCGGGTCAGCTTACCGTCCAAGGTCGCCGTTTCCCGGGCGCAGACCAACACCTGGGGAAAGTCCTCGGGTCTCAAAAACCTTCCGAGCGCCTTCATTTCCTCAAACGTCCCCGCATCTAGAAACGGCAGGTGCATCAAACCGACCGCCAGGGCGGGACGGCCATCCGGCAGCACGACTTCCCGGATGATCGACTGATTCAGCTCACCATGAAACATCTCAAGCGAACCTCCCTTGAGCGCCGGCGAACCCACCGCGTTGCCGGTGTTCAGATCCCAGAACTGAAACAAGCCGGCGATGGAAGTATCCGCATTCGACTCCAGAGCTTCCTGCCATTCGTAAACCACCTTGTCGATTTCCAGCTCCGCCGACTTTGCCAGGATCGACGCACTCTCCAGCAACTGCATGCGGATCTCCTTGCGCAGCATCCGTGCGATCGATTGATAGATCACCACTTGGGAAATCAGCAGCACCACCGTCACAAAAAGCCCCGTGCCCACCAAAAGCCGCAAGCGCATCGATGGCTGCCTCATGCTTCCTCCTCCTTCAGCATGTAGCCATAGCCGCGCACGGTTTGAATCAGCTCGGCTCCCGGCCCGGCATTCAGCTTCTTCCGCAGGTAGCCAATGTAAACATCCACCGTGTTGCTCGATCCACCCTCCTGGTCCTCATAGACATGCTCCCAGATATCCGTCCGGCTCACCGCCTGACCGGCCCGGTGCATCAGGTATTCCAACAACGCATACTCGCGCCGCGTCAGCACAATCTCTTCCCCTGCCCGGCTGACCTTTCGCGTCGTCGCATTCATGCACAAATCGCCCACCTCGATCACCGAGGACTCCCGATCGTAGTTCCGCCTCACCAGCGCCCGGACACGTGCCACCATTTCCGCCAGAGCGAAAGGCTTCACCAAATAATCGTCCGCCCCGCAATCAAGCCCCTCAACCCGGTGATCCACCGAGTCCCGCGCGCTGATGACCAGGACCGGCGTCTTGTCCTGAAGCTCCCTCAGTTTTTTCAAAATCGTCAGCCCATCGATCCCCGGCAGCATGATGTCCAGCAGGATCACATCGTAAGCGTGGTTCTTGGCAAACCACAAACCCTCGTCGCCCGTCGCACTGGCATCGACCACATAGCCGTTCTCCGTCAGGCACTCGGCCAGGTTCAGACGCAGGGGCGTGTAGTCTTCAACCAATAGGCAGCGCATGATGAAATCGGAGCTCCGACGAGCTCATTCCAGCAATACGAAGATGAGAGAACGATGAGAATCTCGCTTTCCTCCGCCTCCACACAACAAACTCCCGGCTTGCCAGCGACCGAAATACCAGCCATGTCCGCAGCCCGGTAGCGCGCGCGACCCCGATCCCGCAGCCCTCCTGTTTACCCCAATGGCCCCTTGAAGCGGCCCCTCTGTCATGGACACACCTCCTTTTTCCGAACTCGGCCTGTCCGACGAACTCCTGGCCGCCGTTGAAAAACTCGGCTTCGAACGCCCGTCACCCATTCAAGCTCTGGCCATCCCACCCGCTCTCGAGGGGAAGGACATCTTCGGGCTTTCCCAGACAGGCTCCGGCAAGACCGCGGCCTTCACGCTGCCGATGCTCGCCAGGCTCGATCTCGATCTGAATCGCACCCAGGCGATGATCCTCTGCCCGACCCGCGAGCTCGCCAACCAGGTCTGCGAGGACGTTCATCGCCTCGGCTCGGCGCTTGGAAAACTTCACGCGGTCCCTGTTTACGGCGGTGCCCCGATGGATCGCCAACTCCGCGCCCTGCGCGCCGGTGCCCATGTCGTCGTCGGCACCCCGGGCCGCGTGCTCGACCACCTTCGCCGCGGCTCGCTCGATCCCAATCTGATCAAGACCATCGTTCTCGATGAGGCCGACCGCATGCTCGACATGGGTTTCCGCGACGAGATGGAGGAGCTCCTCGCCGCTCTGCCAAAAGAACGACAGGCCTTGTTTTTCTCCGCAACGATGAACCGCGGGGTTAAACAGCTCATCGAGAGCTTCGGTAACGACCCGGTCATCATCCAGATCGAGCAGAAGGCAAAGACCGTCACCAGCATCGAACAGTGCGCCTACGAAGTGCGCCAACGTTCCAAGGTCGAAGTGCTTTCCCGCCTGCTCGATATCGAGGTCTCCCGACTTTCCATCGTCTTCTGCAATACCAAGCGCACCGTCGATGAAGCCACCGAGGCACTGCTCGCCCGTGGCTACGCCGTCGACCGTCTGCATGGCGACATCACCCAGCAGATGCGCGAGCGGGTCCTGAACCGCTTCCGCGATGGCACCATTGAAGTGCTCGTCGCCACCGACGTCGCCGCCCGCGGACTCGACATCGATGAGATCGACCTCGTCGTGAACTACGACCTTCCGCAGGACCCCGAAGACTACGTTCACCGTATTGGTCGCACCGGTCGTGCCGGTCGCAGCGGCCGCGCCGTCAGCTTCGTCTTCGGGCGCGACATCCACCGCCTCGAAACCATCGAACGCTACACGCGCAGTCCGATCCGCCGCGCCCGCGTTCCTTCGCAGGAGCAGGTCGAAGGACGCCTCGCCGACCGCCTCTTCGATGACTTGAAGGAACGTCTCACCGAAGGCCGCTTCGATTCCTACGAAGCCCAGATCGACCGCCTGCTCGAGCAGGGATTCACTCCCACAGACATCTCGAGCGTGCTCTTCACGATGCTGCGGGAAGAGGGTGGACGCGAGTTCAACCAGATTCAGGAAGACCGCGAGGAACCCGGCCAGAGTCGTCAGCGCAAAGGCGGCGAACCGCACAAGCGCAAACCCCAGGGCGACCGTCGCGAACGCCGCGAGCGATCCACCCAGCAGCACGACAACGCCGAGATGACCCCACTTTTCCTTTCACTCGGAAAACAACAAGGTGTGAAAGTCGGCGAGATCATCGGCATGCTCTACAACGAAGCCGGTCTGCCTCAGGGCTCGATCGGCCACGTCAAACTCTTCGATCGCAACAGCCGTATCGACGTCGCCAAAGAGGTCGCCGACCGCGTGATCGAAGTCTGCAAGGGCTCCACCCTGCGCGGCAAAAAGTTCATCCTCGATCACGATCGCGGACCGAAGCATCAGGGCTGATCACTTCCCGACCGTCGGCTCCTGGAGTCCCTTGGCGATTTCCTCGATCAGGGGAACGCCGGCATACTCCGTTGCCATTTTTTCAGCCGCGCCCTTCATCCTCGAGTTCGTGTGGTTGAATTGGGAGCCACCTCCCTCACCGTCACTGACGAGATACTTGTCGGAGAACTCATCGAGCTCCGCGATGCCCTCGGTGTAGCGGACATTGTTCGGGTCTCCATTCAGCTCGTCGAACAATTCCCCAACGATCACCGCGTTCGGACCATCGATCTCGTAGTCTTCCTTGAGAAACTGGCACCAGTAGTGCGCTCGATACGCCTCGCTGTCTTTCAGCTTCTTAATCCATCCAATCATTGAAGCCTCGTAGTCGAGTCGCTCGTCGTTGAGCTCGGCATCCTTTCTCCGGTCGGCAAGATAGCGGCCGTTGAGCCAGGTGATGCCCTCATCTCCGATCCATGCCGGTCCACCCGAGTGACCACCGGGATGAAAGCGGTGAAAGCCGTTATCTCCATACTGGGAAACGGCATGCGCTGTCAGGTAGCGGTTGTAGTCCGCCGTTCCACCAATCCCGTAGCAGTACTGTTTCTTGTCGTATTTCTTGTCCGGCGAGTAGCCGATGATCGGCATGTTGCCGGCCGAGGTGATCCGCAGCGCGTTGTAAAACGACATCGCCCCTCCCCCCGAATTGCCGGTGAAATAGACCCGCTCCTTATCGATCGGCAGATTCTCTAACAAGTGGGCCACGCAGCGCTTGGCATGCTCGTGATTTCCCTCCGGATGATCCGGTCCGTTGCGCGATTCCACCGAAGCGGCAATGATCCACCCATTGACCTCGGCCGCTTCAGAATACATCACCACCGATTTTTTCCCACCTCCTCCGGCCCCGGTCACGAACATCAGCGGTGCCTTCCTCCCTTCGCGAAGCGTCTTCGGAACATAGACATAAAGATTCGACCCGCCACCGACGTCAATCGGCCCGGAAGTTTCGCCGACCGGATACGTCAGTCCCTCAGAAATCTTCGACACTCCACTTCCCGTCGGCTGGCCCGGTTCCGGTTCCTTGATCGCGAAATGCTCCTTGAGGAAAGCCTGGTCCTCATCCGCAAACTTGTCCAAGGGCACCTTGAATTCGCGACCATCGGCAGCCTTCAGGGAAACCTGTGTTCCCTCCACGCCCAAGGCAGAAGCCTTGATGCTCGTTCCCGCTGTCGACTGCCAATCACGCAGCTCCGTCGGTTCCGCAAACAAGGGAGAGCACCACAAAAAAGATAGAATGATGAAATTTTTCATATGAACGATCTATCTGAAAAATGGCCGCCTTGAAAGGCGCTGACAAGAAACTAAGTGCCAGCGCATGTCACAGCCCCCTCTTCGGAAAAGAGACTACCCGCCGAAACCGATTCGGACTCGCCGATCCCCATCAGCCACCTATCATCACGACCGATGCGATCAGCCATTACCTGCCTCTTCATCACCGGAATCGCCATCTCGGCAGCGAGTGATGGCTTGGTCGATTACGCGGCCGGGAAGCACGGAGACTTCGGAGAAAAAGCTGCCCGCTTTCTCGTCGAACACATGCCGGAACAGGACAGGGGAACCCTCGACGAATCGTTCCTCCGCGAAAACCTCGATCTCGCGCTCGAAGCCCGCAGCCGCTTCCCATGGGCGAAGGAGGTGCCCGACGAGATCTTTTTCAACGACGTCCTGCCCTACGCGGTTCTCGATGAAACCCGTGATCCTTGGCGCGCCGATTTTCTGGCCATGGCCACGCCGATGGTCAAGGACGCCAAGACCGCAACAGAGGCCGTTCAGATTCTCAACCGCGATTTCTTCAAGCGGATCAAAACGCACTATCATCAGCAACGCCGGAAACCGAATCAGAGCCCGAAGGAATCCATCGAACAGGGCCGCGCCACCTGCACCGGACTTTCGATCATTCTCGTCGACGCCTGCCGAGCCATCGGCATCCCGGCTCGAGCCGTCGGCACTCCTATGTGGAGCAACGGTCGAGGCAACCATACCTGGGTCGAAATCTGGGATGGCGACTGGCACTTCACCGGCGCGGATGAATACGTCGCCGAGGGCCTCAATCGCGGCTGGTTCACGGGCGATGCAGGCAAGGCGGATGCCAACAATCCCCTACACGCCATCTACGCCAGTTCCTGGAAACGCGACGGCCTGTCCTTCCCCCTCGTCTGGGCACCCGAGAACCAGCAGGTCGGTGCAGTCAACGTCACTCATCGCTACGCCGAACAAGGCCCGCAGGAAAACTTCCTCGGCCTGCGTTTCTTCCATGACGGGGAACGGCAGCAAGTTCCCGGCCTGCTGATCGCTGAAGATGGCACGACGCAGAGCTTCATCACCAAAGCCGGCACCTCGGACCTCAACGACATGCCACGCCTCAAAGTCAATCCGCAGGAAAACTACCGTCTGCGGCTCCTGGTTCTCGACGAATTCCTCGAAGCCAAACCCTTCACCGCATCGGTCGGCGAATCAACCCTCGACATGAACAAGGCCGAGCTCGAAGCCGTCGCGGCAGATCGCGCATTGACCGAAGAAGATGCCGCGGAGCTCGTCGAGCTTGTCCAACTCGAATTCGTCGCGCGCGAGCAGGTGGCCCGCCAGCTTGAGCTCAAGGAGAAGTCCATCACCCATGACAACAAGACCCTGAAATGGCTTGAGAAGACCTTCGGCGAAGCGCCGAACGACGGCCGAAGCCTATGGATCTCGATGCACGGAGGGGGAGGCGCCCCGGCACGAGTCAACGACCAGCAATGGAAGAATCAAATCCAACTCTATCAGCCCGAAGAAGGCATCTATGTCGCGCCACGGGCCCCCACCGACACCTGGAACCTTTGGCACGAAGCCCACATCGACCCGCTCTTCGACCGCCTGATCGAGAACATGATCGCACTGCGTGGGGTGAATCCGGACAAGGTCTACCTCATGGGCTACTCTGCCGGTGGTGATGGCGTCTGGCAGCTCGCCCCACGCATGGCCGACCGTTTCGCCGCTGCCTCGATGATGGCCGGCCATCCGAACGAGTCTTCCCTGCTCGGTCTGCGCAACCTTCCCTTCGCCATCTTCATGGGCGGTGCCGACAGTGCCTATGACCGCAACAAGATTGCCGCCCAAAAATCGGCCGAGCTCGAAAAACTTCATCAGGCCGACCCTACTGGATACACCCACCTCACCCGCATCTACGAAGGCCTCCCTCATTGGATGAACCGCAAGGACGCCGAAGCCCTCCCGTGGATGGCCCAATTCACCCGCAATCCATGGCCAGAGAAAATCGTCTGGTTTCAGGACGACGTCACCCATGAGCGCCTGTACTGGCTGCAGCTTCCCAAAGGGACCGCGGAAAAAGGCCAACAGTTCCATGCTTCCGTAGAAGCTCAGACGATCACCCTCGAAGGCCCCTTTCCGAAAGGAACCCAACTGCTTCTCCACGACTCCTTCATCGATCTCGACCAGCCAATCTTCGTCAAGCTCAACGATCAGGACCCACAGCGGCATGAAGTCCACCGCTCCATCGAAGTCATCCGCGAATCGCTATCTGATCGACTCGATCCCCGCAGTTGCCCTACGGCAAGCATCACTCTCGATTGAACTGAGCGAACTCACTCAATCACGACGACGCCTGAGCAGGAAAAAACCGGCAGAGGAGAGCGCGATCACCAACGATGATGGCTCGGGGATCGCGGAAACGGACATGCTGGCACCCGTCTGAACCGTCACGGTGATTCCGTCCGCGATGTTCGAAGCAAGCACGCCTCCCGTCTCCGAGGTGCCACTCGTTGGTTCCACTCCTTCAATCGTGCTGCCGATGACATTCTGCTCGTAGTAGCCTTCCGAAATCCCTCCAAAGAATCCAAGCGATGTGGAGTTCACCAGATCGACTCCCGAGTTCAGCGCGTTGGCACTGGCGGCCGCCGTCTCGGTGGCATCAAACGGAAAGGGAATCCCCGACGCCGCCACTTCAATGATCTGAACCGAACTCTCAAAGCCATTGTCAGCACCACCGGTCTCCGTGCCAAAAGTCGGCGTCGCGGCTGCCAAGGCTGCCGTCGAATCCGAGAATCCAAATGAGAATGGTCGGTTCACATTCGTGACAAGGCCGGCAAAGACATCGGCATCCGAAGAACTGCCAATCGACATCCACGGAATGCCCACCTGCTGGACGTTGGAATTTCCATAAAACATCATCGATACCGCGATGCGACCCGTGTTCCCGGACTGAATGGAATCAAGAACCTGGGAACTGCTGAAAGCCGCAGCATAGCTGTCCATCAGGTCACTGAACTGCACGTTCGAAAGACCAGGAATGGAGACATCGACGAGTAAGAGAAGTTCGCTATCGACCTCCAAGGCATGGAGATTCGACGAAACGAGGATCGCACCGCCTAACGACAATAGGCGGCTCGAGCGCAAAGCCGTGGACGCGGCTCTGCCAAGTGGGACTGGGTGGGACATGGCTGGTGGGGTGAAGGTCCTTAATAAAGCCTAAGTTTTTAGAAAAGTAAACCTTTTCTAAAAAAATCTGCTCCGACCCACTATCCCGCCACCCTTGGGTTTCCCCGAAAAGCATTGAAAATCCAGGCTTTCGCCGCCTTCCAGCCCTTGGCGAGCGAGTGATCGCGCGCCTCTCGAAAACTCAGAATTTCCACAATGGCCTCCTCCCGACCCCGATATCGAGGCAGCAGCAGCAGCTGTTTTTCCTCACCGCTGAAGACGGCTGGGGAAATCAGACCCTTGGCAATGTGGCGCTCACCTTCCGGCAAGGGCACCACGGTTTCAGGCATCAGAAGGAAGCGACGATAGCGGAATTCCAGGTTCCCGTTCGCCCCCGCCACCAGCCGCCCGCCCGTTCGCGAAGGAAGCCCACCCGTTTCCCCCAAGGTAAAAACATGAGGGCTCTCCGGAGTCGCGGTCTTCTCCGCCCTCCACGGCAACAAC
The DNA here is from genome assembly GCF_049672945.1 of Haloferula sp. Lineage (NCBI taxonomy): Bacteria > Pseudomonadati > Verrucomicrobiota > Verrucomicrobiia > Verrucomicrobiales > Verrucomicrobiaceae > Haloferula > Haloferula sp. Next base: position 17,627 of record NZ_JBATWY010000249.1, read on the forward strand.
ACATCGCCGGCAAAGCGGGTACCAAAGATCATCAGACGCAGCGCCGACGGCGCGAGCCATGCCGCGATCAAAATCAGAATCACGCAGAAGGCCGCGCCCAGCCACGGGGCGATCAGATACATCACCCCCACCGCAATCAGCACCCCAAAGCGCGCGAGCTTCAGCATGCTGTCGACCAGCGAGAAGGGCGACAGGATGATCAAGACGTTGATCGCGTGGCTGCACACAAAGACCAGGGCGAAGGCCAGAATCGACATCGGCACCATAAACCACGAGGGGTCAATCGCCGCCATCATCTCATGCCCCACCATCCCGGCCGGAACTTCCACCTTCTCCATGCCCTCGGACATCTCACGCGCCACCAAGGGCACGAAGGCGGCACTGGCCACCAGCGCGCTCGCTTTGTTTTCGAAAAGCTCCGCCATGTCGAAGGGCTTCTTGAGGATCCCCGGTGCCGCCGCTCCCAGGGTGTCCTTGAGAAAGATCATCGCCAGTAAGGCAAAACCCGTTCCCCAAGCCCAGGGCTGACAATACCAGGGAAGATCATCGCGAATCGACGCATCGGCCTGAAAATACTGATACGCCCCCACGCCCGACACACCGAGCAGCGGCGAAATCGCGACGCCCGTGATCTCCGTGATGCCCTGGGCCAAAGCCACTCCCGGCAGATGGTTTTCCGTCACCGAAATCGGTGCCGCCTCCTCTTCCGCAGCCAGCGGCGCAAGCAGTCCGGCCAGGGTCGCCAAAAGGATCATCAAAAGTTTCATCGGCTCAAGTTGGCTAGGTTTCATCAGAGGATCGAGTTTCGATCCAAATACTCGTCCCATCATCCAGTTTTTCGCGAGTGCTGCCATTCCGATTCTCAGCCGATTTTGGATCGCCTCATCGAATACTCCCTCGCCATTCCGACCAGAAGCCCAACCTTCGAAACCTACGAGAACGACCCGGCTGAAGTCCCTGAGCACGAGCTCGTCACCCTGGTCGGCTTTCCTATGAAAACCTGACCAGACTACCCGCCACCGAACGCTTCAGCCTTGCACCTTCAGCCTTCCACCCCCATCCACCGCGCATGGAATTCTCCGCCGTGTTGTTCGATTTTGATGGCGTCCTCGTCGATACCGAATGGGCCATCTACGAGGCCTGGCAACGCACCTTCCGCGCCCATGGCCACGATCTCCCGCTCGAAATCTACACCCGTTGCATCGGCTCGGATTTCGATACCTGGTCACCGAAAACCCACCTCGAGGATCTCACCGGATCATCCTTCGACTGGCACCAGCTCGACGAGAGCCGCCAGGTCGAGATCCGCCGCGACCTCGAGCAAGCCGGACCCATGGCCGGCGTCATCCCACTACTCGACAAACTCAAATCCCAAGGCGTCCGGATCGGCGTCGTCTCCAGCTCGAACCACAGCTGGGTCGATGGCTGGCTGGAGAAACTACGGCTGATGCCGTACTTTGAAACCATCGTCTGCCGTGGCGACGCCCCGCGCATCAAACCCGCACCCGACCTCTGGCTCGAAGCCCTCCGTCGCCTCGACCTTCCTGCCTCCGAAGTGCTTGTCTTCGAAGACTCGTTGAATGGCGTCAAATCCGCCAAGGAAGCCGGACTTACAGTCTACGCCGTACCCAATCGCACCACAGCCGGTCTCGACTTCTCCATCGCCGACAAGGTCTTGAGCTCGCTCGAATCCTTCGATCTCTAATCGAACGACGATAGGTGCCGCGAGCCTCTCGGGATCAGGATTCAGGGGCAAGGGATCAAAAAGGCAAAAAGGCATCCATCGAGCAAACGTGCCTTTCTAGTCCCTCTTCCCTGAATCCTGATCCCCAAAGCCCCAGGCAAGCAGCGGCTTCCAGCACTTTCCAAACTTCAATTTTGATCCTTCGAAGATCTAGAAACCCGGCGGATGCCTCATGACATGTCCTCTTCCGGGACGCGTCTTCGTCAGCCAGCGCGGACCACTTCGGTTCGACCCCCAACCGGTATCGAAACGCAATCCGGCAATCGTCATGAAGACATGGCCCTTGCGAACGTAGATCGTGATCCACTTTCCGGCACCACGCTTGCCGTAGTTGAAGAAGCCACTCGAAGTCAGATGGCTGCTCATCAATCCCGCCTCACGCAGGACATAGGAAACCGCGCCGGAACAATCGTAGCCGTCGTCATTCAGACGCGCATGGCCGCCACCCCATTTGTACGGTTTGCCCTGCAGCCGGTTGGCAGCCTGGATCGCGCGCTGGACGGCCCTCGGCGCGCTCTTCGGCGCATAAGCCAGACCATCGACCAGCTTGGCGGTCTCGCCGTGCTGGAAGCTGTAGGATACCTGATGCCGTGCCTTGATCTGGCGGCCGCATGAGGGAAGCCCGAGGGAGGCGAGGGAAAGCAGCAGCCAGTCGCGACGTTTCATGCCGGCGGAGGCTATCAAAAGAGCTACGGATAATCAAAATATTTTAAAAAGTTAATTACTTCCCGGAGGCAGCGGCGAGGTCGAAGCACTCCAGCCACAATTCCCGCAGATTCCCCTTCTGGCCCTGAAATCGGCGATCCAGGCTCCCATCGAGTCGACGCCTCCACTCCGGAGAAATCCGCTCAAGTAACTCGCCCGCAAGTGCCGGATTGGAGCGCAATCGCAGCAACTCCCGATGCCCTCCTTTTCGATGTCGGGCAAAAAGGCATCCACCTGCCTCCTTCGAAGCCCGGGTCAGCTCACGCCGCTCCCACCAACTCAGATGCTCGTCGCCATCGACCAAAAGAAAGACCCCTTCACAAGAATCCAGAATCACCCGATCAGCCGCCGAGATCCGCCTCTTTTGATCATTGAAGAAAAGACGCTCGACCCGGCCTTTTCCAACAAGTCGCCTCGCCATCGCATCGAGGAAGCTCGTCTTGCCCGCCCCATGTTGGCCCGTCACGCAGGCGCGGAAACCGAGTTGCGCCCACCCTTGCTCGATCACCTCCCACGAAGTTCCAATCAAGTGGGGATCAAATTCCAGCAGCCGTTCCACGCGACTGGTAGCGAAGGGATTGGCGGCCGCATTCATCTCTCCTTCATTCTGATGCCTCTGCCTTTGCTCTTCGGTTCCTTCACTTCACCCAATTGCCGCACCACCCCATCGGGCGACATCACGAACTCCACCAACGCACAGCCCTCGTCCTGATCGTCCACCAGCTCCACCGCCCACGAGACGCTGATCAACTGGCCATCAAAGCTCCACGGCAGCTCGGGCAGCCTCATTGAAAACATGGCGGTCCCCGCCGGATTCAGGAGCACCGGTTCCGTGGTCACCACATGAACTTCCTCCGTCCCCCGCCCCCGAGTCATCCAGAAAACCCTCAATTCCAAAGACGGAGGCCTCTCAGATCGTTGCCACTGCACCTTGCCATGGAGCGTCCCCAAAGGCTTCACAAACTCACTCGCCAATTCGATTTTCGCGCTTTCCATCATGCTTTGAATTCGGCCGGGTTCCCCACTTCCAATTCATGCTCGTCGCTCACGTCGGGGCGCCACGGCACATCCGCCACCAAACGAATAAACCATCGGATCTTGTTGTGCTCACCCTTGAAGCCCGGCACCCCATCCTCCGGAATCACCAAATTGCAAGCACCAGACGGCATCATCAGCGGCGTCTCCGTTTCGAAAAGATTCGCCTCATGAAAAACCGATGTCGCCGTCGAGGTTCTCGTACCCCGCCGATACGTCGCTTCCTCCTGTCCAACGAGCCAGATCGAAAACTTCCGCGGTCGCCCACTCCCGCCCGTTCGCTTCCACGAGAGCCTGACCCGGTCGCCCGGAGCCAGCGCCCCATCGCCCCAGTCCAAGTCGTAGACCGGTGAAAAAATTGCCATCAAACGATAAGGCACATGCACGATCAAAAAGAGACCGATCAACACGAAGGGGATCAGGAAGATCGTCAGGAACCACTCGCCGTCGCCCCGCTGCCAGGACTTCCACGCAATCCCCACGAAGATCGACACGATCCCGTTCCAAAACAGCGCCATGAACAGCGCCGCCACAAAGGCCCATACTCTCCGTCGACGGGAACTCGTCCGCTGCGGCGTCTCAATCAATCGCGTCTCCTGCTCCTGCCGCAAACGCCGACCTTCAGAACGTGCCGACTCCTCCTTCTTCGGCTTGCGCACCAAGGTGTAGTAGAGCCCGCCAAAACCCACCGCCAGGAACGGCAGGGGAAACAGCACGAACAATCCGGCCCAACCCACCTCGCGTTTCGCCACCGCCCGCCACGGCTCATCAGGATTGACGAAGCAGACAAAGGTCGCGCCGCGTGGATGGGCCCGGACCACCTCCTGCTTGCCGCTCCGACCACTCGAGCTCCCACCCACCACATTCCACCGGTTCGATCGGTATTCTTTCCCGTCGAACTGATACTTGTAGAAAACATCCACACTGTAGGTCGTTCCATCATCACTCGAATGCGAAAGCACCCGACTCCAAATCACTTCCGCCGGCGTCTCCACCCAACTCTTCATCTGGAGATACGCCTTCGCCTTGGGCACCACCAAACCCATCAAAATGCCCAAACCTGCCACGGCAAAGATTCCAAAAAAGCCCAAGCCCAGCACACCACCCAGCTCGGCCTTCTTCCCTCCCGAAACCGATTTCGCCGACTTCGCCAATTTTACCGACTTTCTATCTTTGATCGCGCCAATGATCATCCCGATCCCGACCATCACGAACACCCCCCCAAAGACGGCAAAGAAGAGGCCACCCCAGATCCCTTCCTGATCCACCAGCAGGACCGCTTCCTCCGGCTGATCCGGATTCACCCGACAGCTGGCCTGCTGATTCGACCCCATCTCCTCCCTGATCTCCGCCAGATCCTCATACTCCTCAACCCCCTCCTTCTCCCGCCAGAGCTTCGTTCCTACCTGCTCCTTTCCGCCGTATTGAAAACGGAAAAGCACATCCGGACGAAACGGAGGATCCTTCTTTTTCGATGCCTTAATCTCGAATCGCTCGATCTGGCAAGGCACCTCATCCCATCCCTGCACCTTCCCCTCACCCACCGACTCGCGGACTCCCAGCACGACAAAGACCGAGCTGAAAAGAGTCCAGAGAATCCCGAAAACCAAGAGACACCCGGACCCGTTGGATTCCTGCTTGGTCGATGTCGCACGTTTCAGCACGGACCTCCTCTAGCAGAAAAGGGCAGGCTCGCGCTGCTCCAAAATCACCTCACTGTTTGGAACCCTGACCATTCTGACGAACGACGGACCCACCATTCACTTCGCCACATAGTCGATCACCAGCACGTCTTCGAGTGACGGCTTGAGAATCGTAACGAAGTCCTTGTGCGCCTGGTGAGGTAGATAAACTTCAAGCCCCGCCTTGTCCTTGAAGGTCACGAGAAAGCAATGGGTAAAGCCCTTCGCCTTGCCTTCCGGGCTGACATTCGTTCCCCACTCGAAATCCTGAATCGCCTCGATTTGATCAGGCAGGGCCGCGAAGGCCTTCTCGATTTTGGTGATGTCTTCAGCAGTGGCATCTTCCTTGAAACTCAGAAGAACAACGTGTCGGAATTCGGAATCGGCCATGGCAAGCGTGTTGAGAAAAAGGAACGAAACGAGGGCAGCAAGGGTTTTCATCATGGCTTCAGTCTGGCGAATCCCGTTCCCACGTCAATGACGGCCACGATCTGAATTGTCGCCATCACCCTTCTCCGAGGGCCGACCGCAAAGCGTCCGCGGCAGAAACCGCCTTCTTCTTCGTATCGGGATCGAGCTTCTCCTCCGCAGCCTGCACCAGCGGCAAGCGCGCCACCTTCTCGACCGGAACGATGTCTGCCAGGTTCTTCTCTTCCGCGACCACCTCCAGATCCTCGAACTTCCGCGCCGTTGTCAGCACCCGCGTTTCATAAGACGCGATCGCCGAGTTGTAGTGACCCACGGCATGATCAAGCGATTTGCCCAGCCTGATGAAATGCTCGGCAAGCGTGGAAAGACGCTCGTGCATCGTCTTGCCTAACAGCGAGATCTCCTTCGCGTTCTCCGCCAGCGTTTCCTGACGCCAACCGTACGCCACCGCCTTCAGCAGCGCGATCAGCGTCGTCGGTGTGGCAAGGATCACATTGTTCTCCACTCCACGCTCGATCAAACCCGGATCGCTGTGCAGCGCCGCCGAAAAGAAGGCCTCACTCGGCAGAAACAGCACCGTGAACTCCGGAGCGGCATCGAACTGCGCGGTGTAGTTCTTCGACGAAAGCTGGCTGATGTGCGTCCGCACCTGCCGCGCATGACGGCTCATCGCTTCAGCCCGTTCCGCATCATCATTCGTGTCAATCGCATCCAGATAAGCATCCATCGGCGTCTTGGAATCGACCACAATCGTCTTTCCTCCCGGCAAGCTCACGACAAGATCCGGACGCAGCCTTTTCCCCTCATCCGTCGTGCTGGTCGTCTGCGTGGTGAAATCGCAGTGCTCCTGCATGCCGGCCATTTCCACCACGCGGCGAAGCTGCATTTCCCCCCACTGACCACGACCCGTCGGCTGGCGCAGCGCCTTGACCAGCTGTCCGGTTTCACGCTGCAGCCCGAGTTGGGCCTCCGCCATCTGTTTGACCTGCTCCTTGAGCTCGCTGTAGGCCCCCACCCGCGCCTTCTCGATCTCGCCGATCCGCCCTTCGAACTTGCCCAGCGTTTCCGTGACTGGCTTGACCATCTGCTCGATCGCCGTCCGCCGCTTCTCCAGCTCGCCCCTCGCCTCATCCTGCTGAGCCTGAAAGGATTGCCTCGCGACTTTATAAAATTGATCGGTCGAAGCCTTCAGCGCATCGGCCGAAAGCGCTTTGAAAGTGTCGGAAAGTCGTTCTTCCGCCCGATCGAGCAGCGCTTGCTTCTCCTTCGCCGCTTTGGCTTCTTCTTCGAGACGCGCCGTCAGCGAAGCCAGTTTCTCCCGCAGCCCCGACGCCTCCCGCTCCTCCTGTTGCTGGGCACCAGTCGCATGCGCCAGCCGCGCCTCGAAATCCGTCACCCGCCTCGACTCCGCCTTCAGCTGCTCCTCCAAGCGACTCCGCACCGGCCTCCCCGAAAGCCAGGTAATCAGCCAGCCGACCAGCAGGCCGACCAGCGCGGCGATGATCCAGGGCAGGTGGGGGGCGAGGTCTTCGGATGTCAATGCGAGCATGGTGGGATTGTTCCTTGCAGACCGCCGGGTCCGGGCCATCGTGGCGCGGGGCAATCGCCCGACTGGACTAAAGGTCGCGGCCCCCAAACGCAAACCAAACCAATCCCCATCATGCCACATTCCGTACCTGACCTCGGCTACGCCTTCGACGCGCTCGAACCCCACATCGATGCGAAGACCATGGAGATCCACCATGACAAGCATCACGCCGCCTACGTCGGCAAACTCAACGACGCCCTCGCTGGCACCGGCCTTGAAGACAAAAGTATCTGCGAACTCGTCGCTGACCTCTCCGCCGTGCCCGAAGGCATTCGCGGCGCCGTTCGTAACAACGGTGGCGGCCACGCCAACCACAGCTTCTTCTGGAAGGTCATCGCCCCCGGCGGTGCCTCCGCTCCCTCCGGTGAACTCGCCGCAGCCATCGACAAGGCCTTCGGCTCATTCGACTCCTTCAAGGAAGCCTTCGCCAACGCAGGCATGACCCGCTTCGGCTCCGGCTGGGCCTGGCTGGTGAAAAAGGACGACGGCAGCGTCGCCGTCTGCTCGACCGCCAATCAGGACACCCCCTGCATGGGTGAAGCCATCGCCGGCTGTTCCGGTAAGCCGCTTCTCGGACTCGACGTCTGGGAGCACGCCTACTACCTCAACTACCAGAACCGCCGCCCGGACTACATCGCCGCCTTCTGGAACGTCGTGAACTGGGACGTCGTCGCCGAAAACTTCGCTGGCTGAGTCCGCAAACTTTCGGATTTCAAAGTAGGCCGCCGGATTCGCTCCGGCGGCCTTTTTGATGTCCCCCCAGCCCTTTGAGCGCTAACCCTCCAACAGGGTGATGAACTCACATCTCGAAAATCCGTGCGCCAACTACGGTGCCGGCGCAGAACAATCCGCGGGCCTCACGGCATGAAGCGCAGCCTGATCCATCTTGCGGCCATGGTGCTTCTCGTCGCCGCCTGCATTGCAATCTGGCATTGGCGCTTCGTTATCGAGCCCGGCGTGCTTCCCGAGACCCGACTGTCGGATCCACTCGTCGGATGGAAGAGCCGGGCAAGCCAAACCCACCAGATCGAGACTCAGAACGGCAAACCGGTCCTCATCCTCGAACGTGCCAGCACAGCGGAAAAAACCGAAGGTGTTCACGTCTGGTTCGACGACCTCCAGAACATTGAATACATCCACATCCGCTGCACAGCCCGCTGGCAAGACGTCGAACTCGGCAATCAAACCTTCATGAAGGCCCGCATGGCTGCCTTCATGAAGGACTCCAGCGGAAATAAATCCCACCCCGCCGGCGGCTGCGAGGTCTTCGCCGGCTGGGGGAACTCCGAATGGAAAAGCTTCGAAGTCGTTCAAGAGCTCACATCAGACATGCAGGCCTACGGTCTCGCGATCGAGATGCTCGGAAACTCCGGGCGACTCGAAGTCCGCGACCTTTCCATACATGCCGTCCGCCAACGAGGCTGGATTCCCGCAGCAACGGCGTTCATCGTACTTGGCTGGATCGGACTCTGCTTCAGTCTGATTCGGAGCCATCCGACTGGACCATCACGGGGAAGGTCGCTGGCAGGAGCGACCGTCTTGGTCATCTCCGCTTGGTTCCTTGTGTTTCCGCAAACCAAGGTCTTCCTGCGCCCACTTCCCCATCACTTCGCCGTCGGGCAAACCATGCCATCCGCTGAATCCTCAGCTCAGGACCCCTCCTCACCAATATCTAACAGAACCACCCGGGATCTTCCGAATCGTGCCTCCTCAGAAACTCCCCGCTTCCCTGTCCCAGCTGAACAGAAGGCTAAAAACGAAACCCGCGACTCAGGAGCCTTCCACCGCTTTCTCCGCGAAATCGACAAGCGTTTCGGCCCCGCCCATGTGGTGCTCTTCACGGGCTTCACCCTGATCTTCTTCGCCGCAACGGGCCGCGGTTCCCTGTGGCCCTTCCCCCTCACCCTGGCCATGCTCGCCGAGGTCATCCCGGAACTCACCGACCACCTCGGAGGATGGGACGACTGGGTTGACCTGGCTTCCAATCTCGCCGGCGTTGGGATCGCCGTTCTCCTGTGGTCACGCCTTCCAATCCTGCGGCGCCTTCATAACCCGCCAGCCAGTAAAAACTCCTGAGCTTCAGGCTGACCCATTTCCCCAAAATCACCCCTCCACCGCATTCTGCTGGCGCGCGATGTCGTTCAAGGTCAGCCAGCCAATCAGCTTCTTCGGATCCGCCGGACTCACCACCGGCACTTGCTGGAAATCCCGCGCAATCATCCGGTTTGCCGCGTCGCGAATGGAGGTATCCGTCGTTACCGAAAGCATCTGCTGATCGGTCAAGAGCTCACCCACCGTCATCGTCTCCGCCGATTCCGCCAACTCGTGACCCGTGATCACACCCGCGAGCCGACCTCCTTCATCGATCACGGGATAAGCATGGAAACGCTTCCGCTCACTCGCGATCCGCTTCATCGCTGAGGCCAGTGTTTCGCCCGCTTCAAGCGTGAAAATCTCATGAGTCATGATCGATTGCACCGGAAGCTTGCGGTAATCCTGCGCCCCGCGATAAGCCGGCAGCTTCCTCAAAGTCACCCCATCCTGCAGCAGCAGCGCATTGTAAATGCTGACCGGTTGCAGCCGCTTCGCAATCCGCCACGCAAGCATGTTCCCCGCCATCAACGGCAGGATCAGCGAGTAGTTGCCGGTCATTTCAAAAATGATGATCAGCGAAGTAAAAGGACATCGCACCACCGCGGCGAACATCGCACCCATTCCCAACAAAACACATCCTCCGATCACCTTGGTGTCGGTTGGGAACGCAGGAATCCACTCACCGAGATGATGAATGTTTGCCAAACCCCCACCGACAAGCGCTCCCAGCATCCCACCCAGGAACAAGGTCGGAGAAAACAATCCACCGGAACCACCCGTCGCGTAATTCAGAATCACGGCGAGGAACTTCATCACGAACAAAACCGCGATGATCTTCATCGTCAGATTGTTTTCGAAAGCCGCTTCGAGACTGTCATAACCGATGCTGAACACCGAATTCTGGGCGTCGCCCATCTCGCGGGTCAGAAAGTAGGCCCCCATGCCAAGAATCCCGCACGACAGCCCACCCGTCGCCGGTCGGATCCACATCGGCAGCCAGCGCCGCGTCTTGAACCATCCACGAAATCCCAGCGTGCAGCGCACAAAAAGATGCCCGATCAAGCCCGCCGCCACTCCCAGCGGCAGGGCCACCAGCATCCACGCCGATGTCTTGTAATCGACCGCGATCTTCGCCGTGATCACCGGATCCTCGCCTAACAGCGTCCTCGAAACCGCCGCCGCCACCACCACCGCCACCACCATCCCGCCAAGCGCCTTCATCGAAAAGTTGTCGAGCAACTCTTCAAACACAAAAGTCAGCGCCGACAGCGGCGCGTTGAAGGCCGCCGCGATTCCCGCCGCCATGCCGACCGGAGCCATCGACTGCACCCGCGCCGGATCACGAAAGGCCCAGCGGCCGATCCGGGAAGTAATCGCCGTGCTGATGTGAACCGTCGGTCCCTCCCGACCCAGACTATTTCCCAGACCCACATACAAGGCCCCCAGCACGAAGCGCCACACGCCCGTTCGCGAGGAAATCTTCCCCCCTTGATTGTAGTACGCCGCCTTGGTTTGTGGGATGCCGCTTCCCGCCGCGTTCGGGGCGAAAAACTGCACCCCGATCCCCACCAACAGCCCTGCCAAAGTCGGCGCGATCAGCATCATGGCAATGAACTCGACAGGCTCCCGATTCGACGCCTCATGCCACAGCCACTCGAAGAGATGGTGAATCGCCAGATGAAAAAGCACCGCCACCAAACCGCACAGCAAACCTCCCAGCATGCACAGGGCCACGAAACGCTGATCGTCGCTCAGCCGGTTCCGCATCCAATCGGGCAAGCTTCTCTTCGGTTTTTCATCCATCCGCCGAGCGCCGCGATATCACGACAGCCGGGAAATGGCTAGGCAGGAGCGGAACGGATTTTGGAACGACGGAGCAAGGAGTGGCGCGTTACCACGCGCCATGGGTGGGCAAGGCGGCTTTCCAGCCGCGCTTGGAGAAGCGACGCCCCCGTCGCTCAAAGGATGAACTCATATTCAACACTGGTGTGGCCCATCAAAAACCAAACCCTACGGCATGAAGAGTTCGAAGACCCACCCTCCAAGCAATAGCCCATCCAACAACAAACAGACCCCCGCGTTGCGGTACGCGGGCGTGCCACCTCCTATAACTTCCAAGGCCCCCGCATCGGCTGATTCACCAAGGCCGTCGCCTCCGCATCGTCAAAGGTGAGCGTCTCGGGGTCAAAATTCAGATTCTTGTTCAGCCGATGCGCGATGATCCCCAGATTCACCATCGTCGACGACCAGAAGCCGTTTTCTTCATTCAGCGCGAACTTCTTCCGCGTGCGCACCGTTTCATGGAAATCCGTGATCATCGGCGGCAACTTCGGCAGTTCCCGAATCTTTTTCCTCAAGTCCGGAATGTCGGATTCGTAGTTCTTGAAGACCTTTCCTTTCGGCCCTTCGATGTAGGCGGCCTGCTTGTCGCGGTTCTCACCATCAAGCACGATCTGGCAGCCGTCCGCATAGGTGAAGGTGATCCGACGCCAGGTGCCGACCGCATCCGCATCCTGCGGATCGGCATCGATCTCCACACCAATGGGGGCCGTTTCATCTTTCTCTAACAGATACTGAACGGGATCCAAATAGTGCTGACCCATGTCTCCCAATCCACCGCCATCATAGTCCCAGTAACCCCGGAAGGTCTGGTGCACACGGTGCGCGTTGTAGGGCTTGCGAGGCGCTGGACCGAGCCAGGCGTCGTAGTCGAGTTCTTCAGGAATCGGTTGCTCCTGGAGGTTCGTCTTTCCGACCCAGAAGAATTTCCAATCAAAGCCTGTCACTCCGGAAACGGTGACCTTCAGCGGCCAACCGAGGATCCGGCTCGATGTGATCCTCTTGAGGAGCTCCGTCCGCATGCCGGATCCGTACAGCGTATCCTTGAACCGAAACCAGGTATTGAGCCGCACCATGCGCTGGTATTTCTCCGCCGCCTTCACCATCGCCGCCCCCTCGCCGATCGTCCGGCTCATCGGCTTTTCGGTCCACAAATCCTTGCCCGCCTTCATCGCATCAATCGCCATCAAGGCATGCCAGTGCGGCGGTGTGCATATGTGGACGATGTCAATGTCCTCACGAGCAATCAGCTCGCGGTAGTCATGGTAGGGCGTCACCCCGTTCTTCTCACCATTGCAGTCGGCCATCCGCTGGGCCAGGTGCTTGCTGTCCACATCGCACAGCGAAAGCAGCCGACCCGGCATCTTCAAATGCGCCGCACTGATCCCACCACAGCCAATGATCCCGCGGGTCAGCTCCTCGGAGGGAGGCGTCTGCCCATTGAGCCCGAGCACCCGGCTGGGTACGATCTGAATCGTCGCATAAGCAGCAAGGCTTTTGAGGGTTTGGCGGCGCGTCAGGGGCTTCATGGGTGCAAACGTATACGATTTCGTGCCCGAAATCATTCAATCATGTCCGCAGAAGCACTTTTTGCAGCTCAGGCACCACCGAACACGGAGTCGTGCCAGCCCAAAGCACGCCAACGTTTCCCCCTTTCCCATTCCAGGTCACTGCGGCAATCTCGCCGCGTCGACGATGAAACGCCTCCTCCTTCTTTCGCTCGCCCTCTTCTCCTGCAGGGATGCCAAGGAAGAGCGCAAGCTCACCGACCGAGGAAAACGCATCCTCTCCTATCAGCTGGAGGAGAAGAATCCGACGACTCCCCGCAAAGATACGCCACCCGCCATCTCAACAGGGCCCGAGCCGGAAGTTGAATTACCAGAATCACCGTATTTCAAGGTCACCGAGCGGATCCATGCCCTGATTACCGCCGGGGAATCCCACCCGGTCATGGAACCCTACACCGAATCAGTGCCGCTCGCGGGCGACACGGACTTCGAGATGCTTCCCGTCATGGGCGGCACTCTACCCGCCACCAATCCACCGCTCGAAATCGCCCCCTTCTGGATCGGTAAGCACGAGGTGACCTGGGACCTCTTTCGACCCTTCATGGAGAACGGAATCCCGCGCAACTGGGACGGCAGCCCCAACCGCGACGGAAACTCCGGCACAACCGAGCCTCCTGAAATTCAAAAAGGAAAATCCCTCGCCGACATCGTTTCCCAGCCACCACCGCCCTACGACGCCCGACACTTCGAGATGGGCGAAGGCTATGCCGCCGGCTGGCCGGCCATCGCAATGTCGCAGCACGCAGCCAGCAAGTTCTGCGAGTGGCTGAGCGCCCAAACCGGCCACTACTACCGCCTGCCAACGGAAGCCGAGTGGGAATTCGCCTGCCGCGCCGGCACGACGACCACCTACTCATTCGGCGATGATCCGGCCAAACTCGGCGACCACGCCTGGAACTACGATAACTCTAGTTTTTCCTATCAAAAGGTCGGCACCAGGAAGCCAAACCCCTGGGGTATCCACGACATGCACGGCAACGTCGCCGAGTGGTGCCTCGCCAGCAACTTCCGGAGCGTCGGCATTCCTGTCGATGGATCTTACCAGCGCGTTGTCCGCGGCGGCAGCTACCGCGACAGGAACCCCTCGGAAACGATGCGCTCCGACGCCCGCATCGTCTCGGACCCCTCATGGAACGCCAGCGACCCTCGAAATCCGAAGTCCATCTGGTATCTCTCCAACAACGAATGGGTCGGCTTTCGAATCGTCCGGCCACTGGACATCCCTGATGTGGAAACCATGCACGCCCATTGGAACAGCGCTTCCGTTGCGTCCGAATAACACGCAGCCATGCCCGCCGAACCCTCATCCACCGAAGCCGTCGCCGAGGACTACTCCCAACAGCCGCGGACCTTCAAACTCGAGCTTGCGCGCTCCCTGCCACAGGGATTCGTCGAAACCGCCTTCAGCACCTTCGCCGTCTACATCGCGATCCGCTACTTCGACCTCTCGGCATGGAAAAAGGGCGCGATCATCGCTTCCGGCAGTGCCGGTCTGCTGCTCAGTCTCTTCATCGTCCAGTTCATCCGCCGCCACGGCTACTCCGTCAACAAGGTCGCCGCGGTGCTTTGGTGCGTCTCCTCGACCGCTTTCGTCGTCGCCGCTTTTTCTCAGAACAACGCCACGACCTTCTTTGCCGGCACAAGCATTGCCTACCTCTCACTCGCCTCGGCTTCGCCACTGATGGCGCAGATCTACCGCAAGCACTACTCCAACGAAAAGCGCGGCCACCTCTTCTCCCTCGCAGCCCTGACCCGCGCCTGTGTCGCCGCCTTGTTCGGCTGGCTCGGCGGACTGTGGATCGAGCGTCAGGGCTTTTCTCCCCTCTACTTCGGCTATGCCACCGGCTGCCTGCTGATGGCCCTCTGTGTGGTCTCGATGGCCCCCGTCCACCTGCGAAAGTCCAATCGCATCGAGTGGTTCAATGCCTTCAGCCATGTCGGCGAAAATCCCGCGTTCAAGAAGTTGCTGATCGTCTGGATGCTGCTCGGTCTCGGCAACCTCATCGGCTGGTCGCTGTTCGTCGAATACATCGGCAATCCCCGCTACGGATATGGTTTCGGAGCCGACAAGGTCGGGCTCATCACCAGCACCATCCCGATGCTCGCCTTCATCGTCTGCGTCGTCCCCTGGGGATCGATCTTCGATCGCATGCCCTTCTACCGCGTCCGTGCCACCGTCAACCTGTTCTTCCTTGCCGGCATCCTCGTCTATTACCTCGGTGGAAATATGGTCGGCTTGTGCATCGGCATCGCCCTCCATGGCGTGGCACGCGCCGGAGGAAACATCATCTGGTCCCTCTGGACCACCCGCTTCGCACCCGCCGACAAAGTCATCGAATACCAGAGCGTGCACTCCTTCCTAACAGGAGTGCGCGGCGTCTTCGCCCCCCTGATCGCCTTTACCGCCGCCAACTACCTGGGCCCCGCCTGGGTCGCCTGGGCATCCGCCATC
>NZ_JBATWY010000250.1:0-10796 GCF_049672945.1 Haloferula sp.
GGCGCTGCCCGGCGTGACCGATCCGGAAGTGATCGCCTCACTGACCCCGGCGCGGATCGCCGCCGCCCGAGCCCGGAAAAAGGCCGCCGCCTGAACCTGTCAAGAGGGGGGCGTTTACCCCGCTTACGTCTTAACGCTCGCTGGCTGACATGAGGAAAATGGAAACCACCCGCCGATGATGGCACCCTCGTCCGCGAAACCGTCGGACACCCGAGCAACCAAGCTCCTGGTAAAAAGCCGATACCGTACTAGGATGGCACGGATGGATATGCCCCCCTCCCTTCTCAACTTCCGTGTATTCCGTGTATTCCGTGGTTAAGAATCGAATCACTCGGAAAGATCCACCCTCACCAATTCCTCGTCGTTCCGAACAAACGCCGACTTCATCGCAAACGCCGGCGCGGTCCAAACCACATCTCTCCCAAACGCCTCATTCGTCGGCTTCAAAACCTGCGCCTTATCCAACTCCTTATATCCCTCCGGAGTCATCTCCGCGATGATCAGCTCACCCTTCTCATTGAAGAGATAAAACCGCCCACTCGGCTCATGCCGCGTCACGAAAACCGTCCCGTGCCGCACCCGTGAACCCTCTTCACCCGTCACCGGCAGCGTCGTCTCCCACAAGCGCTTGCCATCCTTCAAATCCACCGCCATCAACTGGCTCGTCTCGATATCCGGACCATACATCGTCCCATCGAAAATCACCGGCGTCGCATTCGACGAATAAAGCGAAGTCTTCGGCTTCCCTTTCCACAGCTGCCTCGCCCCCGGCTTCTCCGCATCAAGCTCATAGAGCGCCCCAATCCGCCCCATCCCGCTCGCATACAGCTTCCCGTCCGAAAATTGCGGCGCCGCGATCGACATGTTGAAATTCACCTTCAACGGCTCCGACCAAAGCACCTCACCCGTTCCCGGCTTCAAAGCCGCCACTTCCTCCGGAGTAAACACAATCATCTGCTCGGTCCCGCCATACTCGATCACCGTCGGCGGGCAATAAC
The DNA here is from genome assembly GCF_049672945.1 of Haloferula sp. Lineage (NCBI taxonomy): Bacteria > Pseudomonadati > Verrucomicrobiota > Verrucomicrobiia > Verrucomicrobiales > Verrucomicrobiaceae > Haloferula > Haloferula sp. Next base: position 999 of record NZ_JBATWY010000250.1, read on the forward strand.
CCGGCTCTTCCGAGGACAGCGCCTTCCACTTTTCCTCACCCGTCGCCGCATCGAAAGCCACCACCGAGCTCCCCTCGCCCCCCGCCATCGTCACCACCAGGCCGTCGTGCACCAGCGGATGCGCCGAAAATCCCCAGATCGGAAACCCCGGGTCGTAGGACTTCACCAAATCCTTCTCCCAAAGCAGCTCCCCGCTTTTCGCATCGAGACACATCAGCTGCCCCATACCTCCCAGCGCATAAGCCTTCCCCCCGCTCACCGTCACCGTCGACCTCGGCCCCGCCGGATAGGAAAGCTCATACGGACGCTCCACCGCATATTCCCAGATTTGCATGCCCGTCTCCGCATCGAAGCACCTTACCCGCTCCTTCCCCTCCAGCGCTACCGCCTTGCCTGGATTGTTCACCACCTCACCACCGGTCTTCAGATAATCCATCAGGTATACCTTACCGTCCGCAACCGATGGCCCCGAATACCCCAGCCCCACCGGCACCCGCCACGCGATCTTCGGTCCGGTCTCCGGAAACTCCGCGACCACCCCTTCCTCATCCCAAGTCCCATCCCGGTCCTCTCCCAGCCACTGCGGCCAATCCGCCGCCATCCCCACACCCATCATCAACAATCCCAGCACGATTTCCTTCATGCCTGCATCCTTCGACCGGGAGAGCGCCGTCGTCAATCATCCAAAGAACGTCGCCAGTTCTTCCCGCCTTGGAGTACAGGATTCAGTGGTCAGGGAGAATCTCCAATGCTCGACGAGCCTCACCGGTAGGGACTACCTCAATCGCCCAAAGTCTTGCCGGAGGCGCAAGCTCTCCGGCCGCCGAACCCCATTGCTATCCCACTAACCGATAAAGCGCTCGGGCCAAACGAGCCCCTTCCTGACCCCTGTTCCCTGTACCCCAAAGCCCGCACCACCACCCCGCCCCCACTTGCACGACCCCCCCGAATCACCCAAAATGTCCGCCCCGCCCCTTGCCCAAATCCCCGTATGATCTACCCATAATCACCCGTAAGATCACCTCCCCAAAAAATCTGCGTCCATCCGCGTTCATCTGCGGTTAAAAAACTGCCTTTCCCAAAATCAAGAATCCTCAAACCTTGGCGTCCTTAGCGTCTTGGCGTTTCAAATTTCCTGCCCCTTCCAATATCCTACCCATCCCATCCATCCTGGTCCCTCTAAATTCGATGTCCTCCACCCTAACTAAAGACCAAGCCGCCGCCCAACTCGACGCCCACACCCTCGAAATGGTGAAGTGGCACTTTTCCCCCGAAACCGGCTGCCCCTACTGGCTCGAAAAAGCCAAGACCCTCGACTTCAACCCGCTCACCGACATCCACAGTTTCGCCGACCTCCTGAAGTTCCCCCACTTCGACGACGAAATCCTGCGCAAAGAAGACCCCGCCCGCTTCATCCCCCAAGCCTACATCGGCCGCCCTTACAACGTCTTCGAAACCGGCGGCACCACCGGCATGCCCAAGCAGCGCATCGGCTGGGACGACTACAAAACCGACTACACCGAATTCTCCGAGCACTACGGCCCCGACTTCTTCCCCGCCGGTGCCAACTGGCTGATGGTCGGGCCGACCGGCCCGCGACGTCTCCGCATGGCCATCGAGCACCTCGCCAACATCCGCGGCGGCGCCTGCTACTTCATCGACCTCGACCCGCGCTGGGTCAAACGCCTCATCGGCATGGGTGAAATGAAAATGGCCAAGGCCTATCAGGAGCACGTCATCGACCAGGCCGCCACCATCATCCGCCACCGCGACATCGGCTGCCTCTTCACCACCCCGAAACTTCTCGAAAGCCTCGCCGAGCGCATGTCCCTCGCCGACGCCGGCATCGGCGGTGTCTTCGCCGGCGGCACCACCATGACCCCGCAGTACGTGCGCTTTATCGAAGAGGAAGTCCTCGAAGGCAAAGTCAACTTCGCCCCCACCTACGGCAACACCCTCATGGGCCTCGCCATCAGCAAGAAGCGCGGCCCCGGCGAATACTCCCTCACCTACCACGCCCCGCAACCCCGCGCCGTGCTCCGCATCGTCAACCCCGACGACACCACCCAGCTCATGGACTACGACGAATACGGCCGCGTCGAGCTCACGACCATGACCAAGGAATTCTTCATGCCCCGCTTCCTCGAACGCGACGAAGCCATCCGGAGAAAGCCCTGCGACGAATTCCCCTGGGACGGCGTCGGCGATGTCCGCCCATTCCAATCCGGAACGAAGACGGTGATCGAAGGGGTTTACTAACATCTTCCACTTCGCACTGATCACTTGGCACTGCCGCGCAGCGGCCAAGCCTGAAAACTGAACACTGAAAACCAGAAAACTTCAGGATTAACATCCCCACCCTCCGCCTCAACGGAAGCTCCAGCCCGGAAACCAGAACTTGCATCGATCAACCAATCGTCATACGATAGACCAATCGATATGAACACCGTCACCCTCTCACCCAAGTTCCAAGTCGTCATCCCCCTCGCTGTCAGGGAAGAGCTTCACCTCACCCCCGGCGAGAAGTTGCGGGTGATTCGCTACGCCGACCGGGTGGAATTCATTCCCGTAAGACCCATCCAGTCCGTTCGTGGGCTCCTCAAGGGCATGGATACGGAAATCGAACGGGAGGGCGACCGCCTGTGAGTTCCTACCACGTCGTCGACTCTTCCGGCTGGCTTGAATACTTCGCCGATACCGAGCGAGCCAAGCACTTCGAGGCCCCCTTGACCGAGCCCGAGCACCTCATCGTCCCCGTCATCACCATTTACGAGGTCTTTAAAAAGGTCCTCCGCGAGCGAGGCGAAGACGCCGCCCTGCAAGTCGCCAGCCAGATGCAGGCCGGCACCGTCGTCGACCTCAACATGAGCCTCGCCCTCGAAGCCGCCCGCCATCCACTTCCGCTTGCCGACAGCCTGATCTATGCGACCGCTTTGCGCTGGAACGCCGAACTCTGGACCCAGGACGAGCACTTCAAGGACCTCCCCGGCGTAAACTATTTCCCCAAGTCTTCCTCTGCCCACTGATCGCTGCTCACTCGGCACTTTCCCATGAACATCCCCATCCTCCGCCTCGGCGAAAGCTACACATCCCTCGACACCGTCGAACTCGACCTCGGCCATGGTGAAACGCTCACCACCCACACCGCCAACCCGGGCCTGATCCGTCGCGACCTCCTCAAAGTCGCCAAGGCCAAGGCCGCCCTCGACGCCATCCCCGCCGAGACCCTCGCCGACTATTGCGAAGCCGCCGCCGAGCTCTTCCTTCACGCCGACCTCCCCTGCGGCGACTCGACCCAATCCCCGCAGCAATACATCGAGTCCCTCTCCGCCCTCACCCGCCTGCCGCACACCCTCGTGCGCATGAACATGGGCAAGATCCACGCCGCCATGTCGGAGATCCGCACCGTCATTGGCGGCCTCACCCGCAAGATGCCGCTCAACATCTTCGACAAGGGCCTCACCCAGGTCGAGGACCTCACGATCAACTTTTTTCCCGCGGCCAACTCCCTCGGCGTCTCCCTGCCGAGCAACGCCCCCGCCGTCAACTCGCTGTGGATTCCCGCCCCGGTGATGAAGATCCCGGTCTTCCTCAAGCCCGGCCGCGAAGACCCCTTCACCCCGCTGCGCATCGTCCAGGCGATGATCCAGGCCGGCTTCCCGAAAGAAGCCTTCGGCTACTACCCGACCACCCACGAAGGCGGCGACACCATCGTCACCTGCTGCGGCCGCGGTATCTCGTTCGGCTCCGACGCCACGGTAAAAAAGTACGCTCCCTACGACAGCGTCCAGGTCCACGGCACCGGCCGTTCGAAAATCCTCATCGGTGAAGACATGATAGCCCGCTGGCCCGAGTTCCTCGACGTCATCGTCCAATCCATTTCCGCCAACGGCGGCCGCTCCTGCATCAACACCTCCGCCATCCTCGTCCCCAGCCACCGCGACGAACTCGCCGACGCCCTCGCCAAAAAGCTCGCCGAGATCCAACCGCTCGCCCGCGACGACGACCACGCCCTCCTTTGCGGCTTCGCCAACCCCACCATGGCCGACGCCATCGACGATCTCATCACCGCCTCCCTCAAGGAGCCCGGCGCCGAAGACATCACCGCCAAGCACCGCAGCAGCGAGCGCAAAGTCGAAGCCTTCGATCAATTCTACCTCAACCCGACGCTGGTTTCCTGCACCGACAAGGATCACGCCCTCGCCAACACCGAGTTCATGTTCCCCTATGCCAGCATCGTCGAAATGCCGCAGAGCGAAATGGTCGGCAGCATCGGCGAAACCCTCGTCGTCAGCGCCTTCACCGAGGACCAGCGTTTCATTGAAGAACTCCTCCTCAGCCCCGACATCGAACGCCTCAACCTCGGTGCCTACCCCACCAACCGCGTCCAATGGGAACAACCCCACGAAGGCAACCTCTTCGAGTTCCTCTACCACCGCCGCGCCATCCAAGGCGACGTGGCAGCGGCTTCCAGCCGCTGAGCCAAGCCTGCTAATTCCAACCTTAAATCATCTTAATTCCGCCGACGGCGAAGCCCGTAGCTTGGCGACCGTCGATCGTGCCGCATCACCGTAATGAAAATCATTTCGTCCTCAATTTCGAACACCAGATGATAGGGAAAGCCTCGAATCTTACACCGCCGCCGTTTCGCATCGATAGGGTGGCAACGATAGGGCGACTGCTTGATTCTTGCGACCGCATCCGCAAAGGCTTCATACAAACGGTCTCCTGCCGTATTCGAACGTGCGTCGTAATATTCAAGGGTAAGCCTGAGATCGCTCCGGACCAAGCGGTGAAATATGATCGTCACCGCGCCCGAAGTCTTTCGCGTTCAGCTCGAAACTCATCCATGAATTCAGCTTCGGGAATCCCTTCAACCTTACCTGTTCTCAACTCCTCACCCCTGCGGATCGCTTCAGTCAGGCTATCCTCGTCCGAATCATTCGGGTCCGCGCCCTCCAAACTGTCCATGATAAGGTGCATCAACTCCGCACGGTCAGACTCATCGAGCTTCAACGCTTCGGCACCAAGATCTTCAAGCTTCATAGGGACACTCTAGACGATTCATTCACGATTGGCAATCCATCGCCCTACCGCTTTATCATGACCTCCTTCGACGCCCGCCCCTCCCCCCGCATCCTTTTCGGACCCGGGCGTCTCTCCGAACTCCCGGATGCCGTCAAATCCCTCGGCGGCACCAACATCCTCCTGGTCACTGACACCGGTATCGTCGCTGCCGGCCACATCCGACATGCCACGGGACTCCTCCGCGATGCCGGTCTTCAAGTCACCACCTATCAGGACACTCACGTCAATCCCGCCGAATCCGACATCGAAGCCTGTCGCGCCTTCGCCGCCGACGTCGCGCCAGACCTGATCATCGGCTTCGGCGGCGGCAGCAGCATGGACACCGCCAAAGGCTGCAACTTCCTCCTCAACAACGGCGGCCGCATGTCCGACTACCACGGCTACGGCCACGCCGAAAAGCCGCTGCTCCCGTTTATTGCCGTCCCCACCACCGCCGGCACCGGCAGCGAGTGCCAGTCCTTCGCCGTCGTCTCCCGCGATGGCTCCCACGAAAAGATCGCCTGCGGCGATCCCAAAGCCCTCGCCAAGATCGCCCTCCTCGACCCCGAGCTCACCCTTTCCCAGCCTCAGAAAGTCGCCACGCTCACCGCCCTCGACGCCCTCAGCCACGCCCTCGAAACCGCCGTCTGCACCAAGCGCAACCCCATTTCCCAAGCCTACTCCCGCCAGGCCTTCCGCCTGATCTCAAGCTCCATTGAAGCGGTCATCACCAACACCGCCAGGATCAACAACCGCGCCGACATGCTCCTCGGCGCCGCCATGGCCGGCTCCGCGATCGAGAACAGCATGCTCGGTGCCGCCCATGCCCTCGCCAATCCGCTCACTGCCTTTTTCGACGTTCCCCACGGCCACGCCGTCGCCCTCACCCTCCCCCACGTCATCCGCTTCAACGCCGAAGACCCCGAATCCGCCGCCACCTACGATGACTTTAGTAGATACCTCGGCGAACCCCTCATCGACTGGCTCGAATCCATCATCGCCAGCGCCAAGCTCCCCCATCTGAACATCGACCCCACCCGCATCCCCGAGCTCACCGCCGCCGCCCTCCCCCAGTGGACCGGCAAGTTCAACCCCCGCCCCATCACCAAGTCCGACATCACCGCCCTCTACCAAGCCGCATTAACAGTGGCATGACCGTCCCGGTCATGAACGCAGCGCTCCTTTTCACCTTGAAAGCCCAGACTTCCAAACCCGATCCTTCCATTCATGACCGAGACGGTCATGCCGCTTCAAGCGCCCTCATCCTACTTTCACTCTTCCTCATCCTGCCCGCCTGCAAAAAGGAATCCCCCCCAAAGGTCGAGCCCGCAGCAACCATCCCCGCCGCCCCGCAACCCACAACGCTCAACTGGCCCATCACCCGCGGCGGCCCGTCCCTCCAGGGCCGCGTCCATGCCCCCGCACCCCAGTCCCCAACCATCGACTGGACCTTCGAACTCGACGCCCCTGCCATGGCCGAAGCCGCTGTCTCGGACGACTTTCTCATCGTCGGCGACATCATGGGCCTCGTCCACGCCATCGATCTTAAAACCAAGGAAGCCCTCTGGTCTCACGAAACCGACGATACCATTCAAGCCGCCCCCGCCATTTCCGAGGGCCGCGTCTTCGTCGGCTCCGGCGACAACACCTTCCTTGCGCTCGACCTTACCACCGGCGAACCCATTTGGACCGTTCAGGGCGACGAAAAATTTCCGTCCGCCCCGATCGTCGTCCGCTCCCCCGCAGGCGACACCCAATGGGTCCTCGTCAACGGCTACGATGGCATCGTCCGCTGCCTCGACGCTTCCAATGGTGAAGCCGTCTGGAATTACAAGACCGACGACTACATCAACGGCACCCCCGCCATCATCGACAACTCACTCGTCGCCTTCGGCGGCTGCGACAACCTCATCCACGTCCTCAAACTCGAGGATGGCACTCTTTCCAACGAAATCCCCACCGACGCGCAAATCATCAACAGCGTCGCCACCTTCGGGAAGAACATCTACTGCACCACCTACGCCAATCAGCTCGTCGCAACCCTCGCTGACGGCGAAGCCCTCGACTGGATCTACGAAGCCGAGGACTTTCCCTTCTCCAGTTCCCCCGCCATCAATGAAGAACTCGGCCACGTTTACATCGGGTCGAAGGACCGGCACCTTCACGCGGTCGACACCACCACCGGTGAACTGCTCTGGAAATACCGCACCGGCGGCCCCATCGAGTCCTCGCCGCTCGTCTTCGATGATGCCGTCGTCTTCGGCTCCAACGACGGCCGCCTTTACGCCGTCACCTTTGAAGGCGAAGAGCTCTGGACCCTCGACTTGGGTGAGAAACTCACCGCCCCACCGATCTACGCACAAGACCGCCTCATCATCACCGGCGGCAAAGGCACCGTCTTCGTCATCAAATAATTTGGACTGCGGTGGCGGACCGGCCGCTGAAGCTTTCACGTATTCCTTGGTCCACGTTCTTTGTTTCCAAGACCCTGAAAAAATTCGCGGAATTTCGCGCGCTTTCGTTGTTCCTCAATCTTCCCATAACTGACTAACCCGACAAAAGCGGCGGCACCGTTCGAAGACTCAGCCTCCCTCAAAGCATCGGGGCCGAAAGTCGAAAAGCGCTCTCGAGAAACTTCTGAACCTTCGAACGCTTCGCCCACTCCCCACCATCCAGCATTTCGGAGTCCTCCATGTAGCTTTGCTGCAATTGGCGCAGCTCGTCACCAAACACGGTCCCGTAGACAAAAGCCGCCACCTCGTAGTTGATCCACAAGCTGCGCATGTCGAGATTCACCGTGCCGAACATCGAGATCCGCCGATCCGCCGTGATCGACTTGGTGTGCAGCAGACCCTTGCGGTAGAGGAAAATCTTCACCCCGCTGTCAATCAGCTCATCGTAGAAGGAGCGGCTCGCATAGCGGGTCAACAGCGAGTCCACCTTCTCCGGCACGATCATTGAAACCGCGACTCCGCGAGCCGCCGCACCTCGTATCGCCCGCAGCAACGAATCATCCGGCACGAAGTACGGCGTTGTTAGAACCAGCTCCTCACGTGCGCTGTTCACCGTTGCCAGCAGCATCTGCAGCAAACCGTCTTCCGTCTGCCCCGGCCCTGAGGGCACGACCTGCGCCGCCGCGCTCCCGTTGGATTCCACCTCACCAAAGCCGACGGCTTTCGCCACTTCGAACACATCTTCGCCCGTTTCAAGCGTCCAGTCCCCGATCATGGTCAGAGCCAGAGGAGCAACCACTCCCCCTTTTACCCGCACCATCGCATCGACCCACTCCCCGACATTCGCATCCTGCTTGAAAAAACGGGGATCGACCATGTTCATGCTGCCGGTCCAGGCGGTCATCCCGTCAATGATCACGATTTTCCGGTGCAGGCGCACATCATTGCGACCGACGAGCATTCGAATGAATCCCGCTGGAAGTGCCTGCTTCAACTTCACCCCCGCATCCCTCAGGCGGCTCGGTTGATCGCCTTTCCACCAAGGCGCTGCTCCCAAACCATCGATCAAAAGACGGCAGTCCAAGCCACGCTCTGCGGCACCGATCACCGCTTCGAGCACCTCATCGGCAAGCCCTCCCTCGTTCCAGATGTAGAACTCCATCAGCACACTGCGCTCCGCGTTCCTCACATCTTCGGCAATCGCTTTCAAAATCTCGCCAGTGTCCGAGAAGAGCTTCCCGCTTGTTCCGCACACGGTCGGCAAACCGATCATCTTGCTACCAAGTCGGTCCATTTCCCGCGCCTCGGGTGGGTGCTCCGACCAATCAACCTCTGTCAAGTGCCTGCTAACCAGTGAATTGGTGACATGCTCGTAGGAATCCCGCAACCGCGCGAGACGTTTGACACGCTCCTTCCCGATCCTTTTCTCCCCAACCAAAAGATAGGCAAACGCCCCGCCAAACGGAATCGCCGCAATCAGGAAAAGCCACGCCAGAGCGACTCCGGTAGCTGGTCGCTGCATCACCACACGGATACTGAACCCGATCACCAGCAACAGATGCAGGATGATTGCGAGGGTCGAAGGATGGGTGAAAAAATCGAACAACGTCTTCATGGTGGCGGCGACACCTTGTCGGCAATTTTTGCAGGAATCCACCTTTTACCTCGGTCTTTCGCCAGAGTTTCCGGACCACGATTTCCAACCCGCCGTCGAGAGAAATCCGCTGAGTCTTCCGTATGGACCCAGACCTGAGCAGCCTCCGCTTTCCAACTGAGGCTGAGATGCTACCCTCCCGCACAAGATCCCATTGACCATGCCTGATTCATCCACAGCCTCCAAAGCCACCCGCGCGGGCAACTACTTCATTTCGAACTACCCGCCCTTCTCCTTCTGGTCGGAAGACAATGCCCAGGCCGTCCACGACGCCTACGCCACTCCGCACGAAGGCACGCCTCCGGCACTCGGCCTCTACCACCACATCCCCTTCTGCCGGAAACGCTGCCACTTCTGCTATTTCCGCGTCTACACCGACAAGAATGCCGACGAGATCAAGCACTACCTCGATTGCACCGTCCGCGAACTCGAAATGATGGCCCGCAAGCCGCTCATCGACGGCCGCAAGCCGCACTTCGTCTACTTCGGCGGCGGCACCCCGAGCTACCTTTCCCCCAGCCAGCTCGTCGACCTGACCGACCGCATGAAGGCGCTGCTCCCGTGGGATGCCGCCGAGGAAATCGCCTTCGAAGCCGAACCCGGCACGCTCAATCCCAACAAGGT